>JAQBYJ010000091.1 GCA_027622555.1 Verrucomicrobiota bacterium | reverse complement strand
GCATCGAGTGCTCGCTTCCGGTCAGCGGTACCTCATCCTGGACGTCACATGAACCACATTTCCTTGAGTCGGAAAGCATTAAACAGATTGAGTTTGGCCCGAAATCACTTTGAGTCGGAGTATGGGAATTAAAAAGGCGATAAAGACAGTGCTTCCATTGAACCTTCCACCGGTTCCGGTTCGTTTTTCACCCGGTTTGATTTGCTTCGCTTCACTGGTGGATGTGTCCCTTCGTTTTGTAGTCGGCGTTTTTCTGATTGGAACATTCTTTCCCCTGGTTCCGGTTCTGCAGGCGCAGCCCGGTCTTGCCGCCACGTCCGGAACCTTCCCCAATGTGCTGTTCATTGCCACGGATGACTTGCGGGTCGAACTGGGCTGTTATGGTCAGGAATGGATTCATTCGCCGAACCTGGACAAGCTGGCCAGTCAGAGCACCCTGTTTACCCGGGCTTATTGTCAGGCGGCATTGTGCAATCCATCGCGGGCGTCTCTTCTGACCGGACTCTATCCCGATACCTTGGGGGTCATTGATTTGCCGACGCATTTTCGCCGGGTGGTGCCAGATGTCACGACACTGCCGGAGTATTTTAAAAACCACGGTTATTTCACGCAGAACATCGGTAAGGTTTTCCACAACGGGCATCATGGCGACATGCACGGTGATCCCCAGTCGTGGTCGGTTCCGTCGGAGCTATTCTATGCCAGCCACGGCACCGATGTGGTCACTCCGCCGGCGTTAATTGAAAATCAGAAGAATAACACTGTCAGCGAATTGCTCAACGTCCGCGCCGAAAACTATGACGTGCCCGATACGGCTTACTTCGATGGACGGATTGCTGAAAAGGCGGTGGCCGCTCTTGGCGCATTGGCTAAAGAAGATCGGCCGTTTTTTCTGGCAGTGGGATTCTGGAAACCGCACCTGCCGTTCAACGCGCCGAAGAAATACTGGGACTATTATACGGGAAATCCGGAGATTAAAAAACAGCTGTTACCCGAGAATGCCAATTGGCCGGAAGGGACCCCTGGGATCGCTGGACACGACGGAAAAGAACTCATGCGGTCCTTCGAAACGAAGTTGGATGAGGAACAGATCGGTTTATTGCGCGAGGGCTACTATGCGGCGGTCAGTTATGTGGATGCGCAAGTGGGTAAGGTATTGGATGCCTTGGACCGCTTGGATCTCACGGAGAACACGGTCATTGTTTTTTGGTCGGACCATGGTTTTCACCTGGGAGAAAAAGGGCTGTGGTGCAAAAACAGTTGTTTCGATCTCGATACCCGCGTGCCGCTTATCATTAGGACAGCGGGTCAAACCAAAGGGCAGGTAAGCCACAGTCTGGTCGAGCTGGTCGATCTTTACCCAACCCTGTTGGAATTGTGCGGATTTCCCTTGGACAAGCCGCTCGCCGGACAAGCGCTCCAGGGACGGAGCCTGGTGCCGGTCCTGGAAAATCCTAATATGCAAGTTCGCCAAGCCGCGTTTTCGCAAAACATGCGTCCGACCAATGCCAAGTTGGAAGAACGCGAAGCCATGGGCTATACCATCCGGACCGAGCGCTATCGTTTCACGCAATGGGCCAAATGGGTGCCTGGCATGGATCTGCCTTCCAGGACGGACATTCTCGCCGAAGAGTTATACGACCTCGAAAAAGACCCCCGGGAGTTGGTGAACCTGGCGTCTAATCCAAAATTCAATGGCTTGATCGCCGATTATCGCAAAGAACTATCCGTTATATTGGCAGTTCAAAGGAAAGAAAGCCGTTATGAATAAATTAGTATTTCGAAAATTAGGTTTTTTGCTGGCGGGTTTATTCTTCCTTCTGCCTTCATCCTTCAGCCTTGGAACTCCCAACATCGTTCTGATATTGGCCGATGATTTTGGCCGGGAATTGCTTGCCAGTTATGGCGGTCAGTCCGGCTACCGGACGCCGAACCTGGATCAGTTGGCCAAGTCCGGCATGCAGTTCAACACCTGCTACGCGACTCCCTTGTGTGTGCCCAGCCGGGTCGAACTGCTCACCGGCCGCTACAGTTTCCGAAACTACATGGCCTGGGGAGCAATCGATCGTTCCCAGAAGACGTTTCCGCAACTGCTCAAAGCGGCGGGTTACAAAACCGCCATGGCCGGGAAATGGCATCCCCATGGTCAATGGGAACTGGATCCCGTTCCTCCGGTGCATGCCGGCTACGATGAATACTGTAGCTATGACAGTGTAAGCATGGGCGAACAGGCAAAGCGTGGCGAAGGAAACCGGTTCTGGGGCGGCATCATTGTCCGCAACGGCAAGGAAGAACAACTCGATCGTTATGGGCCCGAGGTCTACAGCGATTTTCTGGTCGATTTTATTAAAAGAAACAAAGAAGGACCTTTCCTTGCTTACTATGCCATGACGACCATGCATCGACCGTTTCATCCAACTGCGGATCATCCTGATGCACCGAAGCCCGGACAAGCGGCACCGAAGGAATGGCTCGGAGCCAATGGAAGTCCGGATAATTTTGTGCCCATGCTCCAATACGCGGACAAAATGGTCGGGAAAATTATCCGCACCCTGGATGAACTCGGTCTCTCGGAAAATACCATCCTGATTTTCACTGCTGATAACGGCACCGACAATGTGAGCGATGCCAAAACTATCCGGTCCCGGTTCATGGATCAAGAGGTTAGGGGAGGGAAATACTTTCCTGTCGAATTGGGAGTGAATGTGCCATTGCTGGTTCAATGGACCGGTCAGATTAAAGCGGGAAGCATTTGCAATGAATTGGTCGATCTCACGGATTTTTTTCCGACCTTTTGCGACCTGGCCAATGTTCCATTGCCCAGTGGTTATCCATTGGATGGACGAAGTATTCTTCCTCTCACTCAAGGGACGAATAGAATTTCTAAGGCCTTCACCTTCACCTGGGGCAATTACGAAAACAACTCCTCCAAATACAAAGATCCGTCGCACAATACGGACAAGTTGCTGGATGTCATTCGTGGGCCTCGCTACAAATTCTATTCCGACGGACGGCTGTTTGATATTCGCAATGACTTCCTCGAAGAACATCCTATCGGGCCGGGCACTAGTAAAGAATCAGACAAAGCTCGGATTGATCTAAAGGCCTCTCTCGAAAAACTCCGAACAACCCAACCGCGGACATGGTGACTTTACGAAATTCGTTGAGATTTGTAGGAGCTGCTTTAGCTGCGATTCGTAAACCCTTGATTTGGGTCGCAGCTAAAGCAGCTCCTACACTCATTATAATTTTCAGCCTCCATCTTTCATCCTTTTGCCTTTCGTCTCCCTCCAACATCCTCTTCATCCTTGTCGATGATCTGGCCTGGTCCGATCTTGGCAGTTATGGTCACCCCTGGCATGAGACTCCCCGTATCGACAGTCTGGGCACGGACGGCATGTGCTTCACCCAGGCTTACGCGCCGGCACCCATTTGCTCGGCTTCCCGGGCCAGTATCCTGACAGGAAAAACACCCGCCCGGTTGGGCTTCGAGTTTGTGGTCAAATCCAAACCCGGTGAACAGGAGATCGAACCTCCTCAAGCACTCAAAGCGCCTCCGTTCACAATGGCGCTGGATCTGAAGGAAACCACCATGGCGGAGCACCTGTTGTCCGCGGGCTATGAGACCGCCTACTTTGGAAAGTGGCATTTGAATCCCCATTACAACGGAGTTTACAACGGATGGAGTCCCACGGAGGGTCCCGGGCAACAAGGTTTCAACAATGCGGAAGAGGATTTCGGAAGCCATCCTTACAGTGGAAAGGAGTTACCGGTCAAACAGATGCCGGGAGATTACCATCCCGATGGACTCACGGAAAAAGCCGTGGCCTTTCTAAAACAAGACCATGACAAACCCTTCTTCTTGATGGTGTCCCATTTTTACGTCCATACCCCGATTGAGTCTCCCCACGCCTGGTTGCTCAAAAAGTATGATGCCAAAATGCCGCTGGATATCCCCAGCCGGGAGCAGAGGGTTGCCTATGCCGCTTTTGTGGAAACGTTGGATCATTACGTAGGCCAGTTGCTCGATGGATTGGAGGATGCGGGTTTGGCTGACAGCACGCTGGTGGTATTTTTCTCGGATAATGGGGGGCATCCGGAATACGTGGCCAACAAACCTTTGCGCGGCTCCAAGTGGAATCTCTACGAAGGAGGCATCCGGGTTCCTATGCTGGTCCGGTGGCCGGGAAAAGTTCAACCGGGTTCCGTTAGCGATGTTCCGGTGGTTGGCTACGATTTCTTTTCCACGTTCCATTCCATCTGCGGAAAAAAAGATACCAAACCGAGTAATGATCTCGATGGCCAAAGCCTGTTGCCTCTATTTGAAAATTCAAAGCAGCGGCTGGATCGTCCCTTGTATTGGCATTTCCCTTATTATCATCCCGAGGGAAAAAAATTCGGAGAGTCCAAACCTTCGATCGGGATAAACGACTTTGTCACCAGCCAAACCCGGCCGCATTCGGCGATCCGAAAGGGTAGCTTCAAATTGATTTATTTTGATGAAGACCACCGGACAGAGCTGTATGACCTGGACCGTGACCCGTCGGAGATCCGGGACTTGAGTCGGGAGCTTCCGGAAAAAAACAAAGAGCTGAAAACGGATTTATTAAACTATTTGGATGCGGTTCATGCGCGTCGTGCGCTGCCGAAATAAAATTGCCATGAGAAAACCCGCTTTTTTTTGTTCACTGTATTTGGTTTTTGCCATTTTCACCATCCAGGTTTTGGTGGCTGAACGTCCCAATATCCTGTTCATCTATACCGATGATCAGGCTCCCTGGGCTCTGGGTGCCGCGGTTGAGAGGGGCTTGTTTGACGAAGTGCCTGCGGCCCATACGCCTCATTTGGACCAGCTTGCCGCTGAAGGTGCTATTTTAAGCAACCAATTCTGCGCCACTCCGGTTTGCAGCCCGGCCCGAGCGGCCATCATGACCGGGCGGTATGCCAGCGAGTTCGGCATTTTGGATTTTATCCCCGATACCGATCACAAACTCTATAATCCCGACTATCAGCCCGGATTGAATACCGATGACAGTGTGACCTTTGCCGAGGTTTTGCAGGCCAACGGCTATGCCACCGGTCTGGTTGGCAAATGGCATGTGGGGGATTGGACGGGGAGCGGCTATATGCGGCATCATCCCACGCGGCACGGGTTTGATTATTTTATGGGGCTCACCTCGGGTGGCACAAAACCCAGCAATCCGGTTTTGGAGGAAGAGGGGGTCGTAAAAGAGTTTGAAGGTCTGACCACGGATATTCTGACGGATCGCGCACTTGGGTTTATCAAGAAACAGAAAGACCGGCCCTTCCTTTTATGCCTCCATACGCGCGCACCCCATGGAGCCTGGCTTCCGGTGGCCCCGGAAGATTGGAAGCCATATGCGGATATGGACCCTGAACTACCAAACTTTCCCGACCTGAACATCAAGAAAATGAAGAACTCCATGCGCGAATACCTGGCCAGTGTGAGCGGCGTGGATCGCAATGTGGGCCGGGTGTTAAACTTGTTGAACGACCTGGGGCTCACGGAAAAGACCATCGTTATTTTCTCCTCCGATCATGGCTACAACATGGGGCATAATGGCATCTGGCATAAAGGAAATGGTCTCTGGGCGACTCAAACCCCTCCGGTGGAAACGCATCAGGGAACCAAGGTTATTTCGGATAAATACCGTCCCAACATGTACGACCTTTCCCTGAAAGTCCCCACCATTATTAAGTGGCCTGGCGTTACCAAGGCCGGGACGGTAATCAAGGATACCACCCGAAGCCTTGATATATTTCCGACCATCCTGGACATGGCCGGAATTAACATCCCGAAGGACATCCCCCTGCGCGGACGAAGTTTGGTCCCATTGCTAAAAGGTGAAACTCCCTCCGATTGGCCGCAGGATTATTATGGCGAGTATCACATGATCAACTATGTCGAGGCGGACATGCGTTGCTACCGCACTCCCGAATGGAAACTCATCCGGGACTTTAAAAATGAAGGCCGAGACGAACTTTACCATTTGAAAAATGATCCCGGGGAAGCCCATAACCTGATCCATGAAAGTAGCCCTGAAATTGAAAGCATCTTCCAAATGATGAATCAGGCGCTGCTTGCCAAAATGAATCAAATATCCAGGTGAATCCGCTTGTGAAAACGATACCCCATGGAATGTTGGAACTCATAAAATCTACCTTGTTTATATTTTTATTCACCTTGGGTGTCCTGGCGGCAGCTGAGCGGAATTCATCGGTGCCTGATTTTTCCCAGGTGCCAGGGGTTGTGGTGGCCCATAGTCCCAAATCAACCAGCCTCTTCTTTGGATCTCCCGGGATCGCCGTGTTGCCGGATGGCAGTTACCTGGCGAAATGCGATGAATTCGGAGAGGCAACAAAAAAGAAACCGAGTGTGACGCGCCTGTACCGATCCACAGATAGAGGCAAGACCTGGGTCGGCCACCATACTGTGGAAGGATTATTCTGGGCCTCGATTTTTGTTCACCG
The DNA here is from genome assembly GCA_027622555.1 of Verrucomicrobiota bacterium. Taxonomy (NCBI): domain Bacteria; kingdom Pseudomonadati; phylum Verrucomicrobiota; species Verrucomicrobiota bacterium. Next base: position 15,327 of record JAQBYJ010000091.1, on the reverse strand, counting down.
AAATTCCGTTTACCTTATGGGAACCACCAAGACCAATGGACTTGCGGTTATCCTGAAATCAGACGATGGCGGCTCCAACTGGACGTCTCCTGTGGACAAGGACCATGGTTTGCTTTTTGACGACGGTCGCTACCACTGCGCACCTGGTCCGGTGGTGATTCATGATGGTCGGATCTGGCGGGCCATGGAGGATGCGATGGGGCAACCCAGGAAGTGGGGTGCCCATTTTCAAGCATTCATGATGTCCGCCCCGGTGAATGCCGACCTGCTCAAGGCGTCCAGTTGGACCAGCTCCAACCGCTTGGCCCGCAACGAGGATTGGCTGGATGGACATTTCGGAGGTTGGCTGGAAGGCAATGCGGTTGTGGCCCCCAAGGGAGAAATAATAAACATTCTTCGGGTGGATTACCGGGTGTCAGGTGGCAAGGCGGCCCTGATTCAGGTGAGTCCGGATGGAAGGACCGCTCGCTTTGATCCTCAGCGGAATTTCATAAATTTTCCAGGCGGGTGTAAGAAATTCACCATTCGCTTCGATGCCGAAACAGGACTTTATTGGTCTTTGACCAATTGGATCGCGCCGATCAATGCCGGTGGCAATCCCGCACACACCCGCAACACGATTGCCCTGATTGCCTCCAGCGACTTGCGGCATTGGGATATTCGCTGTGTACTCTTACATCACTCCGACACGGAAACCCATGGTTTCCAGTATCTGGATTGGCAATTCGACGGTGACGATCTGATCGCTTTGTCGCGAACAGCCTACGAGGATGGACTGGGAGGTGCGGAAAGTCAGCATAATGCCAATCTAATCACCTTTCACCGCTTTGCGGACTTCAGAAAACTGGGACCTGCCGATTCAGTGGTTCCTCCGCATGAGATAAGATGGAAGGAACACCTCTAATCGATTCATTATCCCACCCCATATTCTGCAAACCTTTGGAACTCAGTATGAAAACTAAAAATGCAATGAAATCACTTCTGTGGGTTTTGTGTGTGGGTTGGAGTGCCGCTCCGTGTAAGGGAATTCCAAACCAACGCAATGTCTTGTTTATCGCGGTGGATGATCTGCGGGTTGAGTTGGGCTGTTATGGCAGCAAACATGTCATCTCACCCAACATCGACAAACTGGCGGGGCAGGGGACTCTGTTTGAGCGGGCCTATTGCCAACAGACCGTGTGCAATCCGTCCAGGGCGTCCTTGTTAACCGGATTGCGTCCGGACACCTTGCGTGTATGGGATCTGTTCACGCACTTCCGGCAGAACCATCCCGATGTGGTGACCCTGCCTCAGTTGTTTAAACAAAACGGTTACCACTCGCAGGGAGTTGGGAAGGTGTTTCACAATTGGCGTCAGGACGATTGGAAAGGCGATGCGGTATCCTGGAGTGTGCCCGAGTTCATGCATTACAATACGCATAACCATGACACGCCCCAGATTGAGGGTGAAGCTCCCGCGGACATGGCTTCCGGTTTCGACGGCATCGAATGCCGGGATGTGCCTGATGACGCGTATTACGATGGTCGTATAGCCGATAAGGCTGTGGAGACCCTTCGTGTTCTGCATAAGTCCAAGAAGTCTTTTTTCCTGGCGGTGGGATTTTGGAAACCCCACATACCGTTTAACGCGCCCAAGAAATACTGGGACCTGTATGACAGGGACTCCATCCCCATTCCCGAACACCTCGACCCGCCGGCGAATCTGCCGGAGATTGCCCTGACCAGCGCCCGTTATGATGGTCGAAACAATCCCGAACAACTGCGGGAGATGCACCATGGTCATCTTGCCACCATCACTTATATGGATGCGCAGATTGGCAAAGTCCTCGACGAATTGGACGCGCTGGGAATACGGGACAACACCATCATTGTTTTCTGGTCGGATCATGGTGTGCATTTGGGCGAGCACGGCCTGACTCGAAAAACCACTGCCTTTGAACTCGATGCGGGAGTTCCGCTGATCATAGCCACTCCCGATCACAAAGGCGGCCAGAGAACCAAAGCACTCGTCGAGCTTCTTGATCTTTATCCAACGTTGACCGACCTGTGTGGATTGAAGCCTCCTGATAATTTGGAAGGAAAATCTCTGGTTCACATTCTCGAAGATCCAACCCACTTTCATAAATCTGTGGCTCTCACTCAAACACCGCGACCCAATTACCCGAAAGGCAAAATGCCTGAGTCCATGGGCTACACCATTCGGACGGATCGATTCCGCTACACCGAGTGGCGGGATTTTAACAGTGGCGAGATTCAGGCCCGGGAGTTGTATGATCATGCGATTGATCCGCTTGAAACGGTGAACGTGGTTGGGCAGAAAGCATACAAAGAATTTTTGCCAAAGTTGGAGGCGCAATTGGAGGAGCTAGTAAAGTGATGAGATTGAAGCGCACATCTTTATTTTTAGGTAGGGCTCGATCGCCGAGCGAGCCGTTTAGTTTTCTGCGGTTTTGGCAAAACCGCCCTACCTTTTTTCTTTCATTAATCCTCATCCTTCCTTCATCCACTTTCATCCTTCAAGCCGCTTCGCCCAACATCGTCTTCATTATGGCAGATGACTTAGGCTACGGAGACTTGGGTTGTTACGGCAGCACCAAAAACAACACACCAAACATCGATGCACTTGCGGCAGGCGGATTGCGGTTCACGGATTATCATTCATCGGGACCCATGTGTACTCCGACGCGTGCGGCGACAATGACGGGGCTTTATCAACAGCGATTTGGCTCCAAATTTGATGGGGCGTTGTCCGGTAAGGATGATCGCCATACAGGATTACCACTCGAAGCTATAACCATCGCCGAAGTATTAAAAAAACAGGGTTATGCCACCGCTTGCTTTGGCAAATGGCATCTCGGATATCTGCCTCCGTATTTTCCAACCAACCAGGGTTTCGACGAATTCCGTGGATTGGGATCCGGAGACGGCGACTTTTTTACGCATGTGGACCGAAGTGGCAATGAGGATTGGTGGGAGGGTTTGAATCTGAAACCAGAGGAAGGTTACACCACCGATTTGCTGACAAAGCACAGCGTAGATTTTATCAAGCGACACCGCGATGAACCTTTTTTTCTATATTTGCCTCATCTGGCCATCCATTTTCCCTGGCAGGGTCCTGATGATCTGCCTCATCGTCAGGCGGGCACGGAATACCACGATGACAAATGGGGTGTCATCCCGGATCGGTCGAATGTTCATCCCCATGTGAAGGCCATGATTGATTCGTTGGATCAAAGCGTGGGCAGCATTTTGGAGACACTTAGAAGTGAGGGGCTTCTCGAAAACACCCTGGTAGTATTCACCTCTGACAATGGAGGTTATATTAACTACAGTGGCGGGTTTGAAAATATTTCCAGCAATGGGGTGTTAAGGGGACAGAAATCCCAGGTCTATGAAGGTGGTCACCGAGTGCCGACCATAGTTTCCTGGCCCGGAAAAATTCTATCTGGCCAAACGGAAGAACTCGCTCATTCCACCGACTGGTTTCCCACTTTTGTTAAACTGGCAGGAATCTCTACAGATAGATATCAGCTCGATGGTTTGGACTTATCTCCATTGCTCTTGGAAAGGAAACCTTTACCGAAACGAAATCTGTTTTGGCGAATCCGTGAAAACTGGGCGGTTCGAAGCGGGTCCTGGAAACTGGTACACGTGAATGGAAACACCGAATTATACAATCTGAATGAAGATTTAAGTGAAACCAAAGACCTGGCCGCCAGCATGCCGGTTCGTGTTCGAGAACTGCAAAAGTCCTGGGTCAGTTGGGAGACGAATGTGAATAAAAGCTCTGAGGCATATCGTTAGGATGAGGTACTTGTTTCTGGTCCTAGCTTCGCTCCTGAGTACATCTTTTGTGGATTTGGCTGCACGTCCAAATATAATTTTCGTTATGGCGGATGATTTGGGCAGTTGGATACTGCATGTCGAGGGTTATCCCAATACTCACACACCAAACCTGGATCGACTCATTAAGGAGGGGGTATTACTCGAAAACGCCTTTTCAGTCAGCGCTGTCTGCAGCCCTTCGCGAGGAGCATTTCTATCCAGTCGTTATCCAACGGAAAACGGAGTTACCGATAATGTTCGCGATAATAAAATTCCTGGCCTGAAACCCGAATTAATAACCTGGCCTCAGGTGTTACAGAATTCAGGATACAACACCATAATGGTTGGTAAGTGGCATTTAGGTGAAGGACGAGATGTTGATTTGCCTACCCGCCGAGGATACACAGAGTTTGCTGGCTTTCTGCGTGGCGGTCGTCAATCAAAAGAGCCGAAAGTGGATTTTTTGAAAGCTGGGGAGTATTCTGTTAAGGATGTAACGACAATTGACTATGAGGACGTCGCAGGCGACCAATACACACCCGATCTGCTTGGTGATTTTGCGGTGCAATTTATTGAGAAATACAACGCCAGATCAGATCCCTTTTGTCTATCCCTGCATTTCTGGGCTCCGCATGCGAATACCGAATTTCCGGAGGGATATGAGTTGCCTTATGACGACCGGTCCTGGTTGCCCTTAAAGGAAGTTGACCAGGCGTTTTGGAAGCGGATGCGCGATGAAGACATCTTACTGCCTGAACCTGACTTTCCCAACCTGAATAAGGAAAGAACCTTTCGTATGTTACGCGAATATCACTCGAGCGTCCATGCGGTGGATCGAAACGTGGGCCGAGTGATGGCGCTCCTGGATGAACTAGAGATCGCTGAGGACACAGTAGTGATATTCACGTCCGACCACGGTTATATGATGGGACATCACGGCATGTGGCACAAAGGCAATGGACGTTGGTTGACCGCAGACAAACAGGACCCTAATCAACCGCGACTCTACGGCGAAGGAGAAAGCCGGATTAATTTATTTGATAATTCGATGCGGGTGCCTGGGATCATTCGTTGGCCTGCCCATTTAACAGCAGGCCGTCGAATAAGCCAGACCTTTAACCATCTCGATTGGTTTCCTACGCTAGCTGCTATAGCTCATGCGTCTTTGCCGGACGGCATTGTTTTACGCGGGAGCAATGCGCTTCCTCTCCTAGAAGGTTCTCCTCCAGCGACGTGGAATAATGATCTCTTTGGTCAATATCTGAATCTGCGGACCTATCGGACTCGCGATTGGAAGTTGGTCCGTCATTTTGGCAATCGGATGGGTGATGAACTGTATCATCTGGTAAACGATCCTGAAGAGAAGTTCAATCTTGTGGATTCAGAGGACGCTCTAGTTCAACGAGCTCTTGTTCATTTGGAATCTAAGTTGATTTTCGCCATGGAAACTATTCAGGATCCATACCTTAAAAACACGCATTGAGATAGGCCTAACAAAATAACATTCATGAAGCTTTTTTCCATAGCCATTCTTTTCAGTCTTCAGGCATCTTCTTTCAGTCTTCTAGCGAAGCCCAATATCATCTTTATCATGGCCGATGACCTGGGCTATGGAGATCTCGGTTGCTATGGACAGGAGAAAATCCAAACACCCAATATCGATGCACTTGCGAGCGAGGGTATGCGGTTTACTCAAGCTTACGCCGGTGGTCCGGTTTGCACAGCTTCACGGAGTGTGTTGATGACAGGCTTGCATAATGGTCATACGCCAGCTCGGGACAACGTGCCACATTACGATAACTATTTGGAGCGTGAGGATATAACGATTGCCGAGGTCCTCCAGGATGCGGGTTATCGAACTGGTGGAGTAGGTAAATGGAGCTTGGGTGATCCAGGGACCGTTGGTGACGCAACTCAGCAGGGCTTCGATATGTGGTTTGGTTACCAGAACCAGGATCATGCTCATTATTATTTCCCGGAGTACCTGGATGACAGCGATGCGCCCAGTGGTCGTGCCAATTTTCCCGGCAATAGCAAGACAAAGCGAATCTACAGTCATGATGTGATGGCTGACCGGGCCATTCAGTTTATTACTGAGTCGGCAGGACAACCGTTTTTTCTCTATGCTGCCTTCACGGTTCCGCACTTTTCCAATCCCAGTGAAGACGAAGATAGACTGTCTGTTCCTTCTCTTGGCGTTTACGCAGACAAACCTTGGAGCCTCGCTGCCAAAAAGTATGCCGCGATGGTTGGTCGATTGGATTATGATGTTGGGAGGATCGTGCAATTGATCAATAGTGTAGGCCTCGCTGAGAACACCCTTATAGTTTTTACCAGTGACCAGGGACCGCTTGGCACAGGCCCGTTCGAAGAGTTGAACAGCAATGGTCCTTTGCGGGGTGAAAAACGAAGTTTGTATGAGGGCGGAATTCGCGTTCCATTTATTGTCCGTTGGAAGGGCATGGTTCCGGAGGGATCCGTCAGTGACCAAGTCATCACCTTTTGGGATATGCTGCCAACCTTGGCTGAAGTGGCCGACTATCCCGTTTATGCGGGAGTGGATGGTTTTAGTGTGCTCGATGCATTTCTGGGAAAACCATTATCCGAATCTCATAACTACCTGTACTGGGATTACGGACACACTCGAAACCGTTACGATCAAGCAGTCCGAATGGGGAATTGGAAAGGCATACGTCTTGGGCAAGGGAGTCCCATTCAGCTCTATGACCTTAGCAAGGATTTAAAGGAGGAGATGGATATCGGCAACCAGCATGCGGATCTGGTGAAGGAGATAGACCGCATTATGAATTCCGCAGCTGTCCCGAATGATCGCTACGAGATTGGTGAGCTTTATCAAGGCAAGGCGATCTGGAAGCCATCGTGGGACTTGAATTAGGGATTGCCTGAGAATATCGTCTTCTACTTACGACTCGAATATTTTGGGCCTCTGCCAGGCTTGCCCGAAGGGGAATTATCATGTTAATTCACCTGGATTGTTCTCCTGTTACTATTCTACCCAATGAACGCTAAGAAAACCTTAATTAACCGTCGTCTCTTTTTACGTGGATAGGGTGGAGCCATGATGGCTTTGCCGCATTTGGATATCATGGGCGCGGTAAATAAGACGGCCTGGGTGCCCATGCGGATGGTGTGTGTGGGAACGAACTTCGGGTTTGTGCCCCAACTGTTTTTCCCGACCGGAGTGGGACGTGGTTACACTATGTCCGAGCTTTTGAATCCTCTGGCCCACCATCGGGAAAACTTCACCATCTTTTCCCAGCTCGACCATGGTGCGGAAGGCGTGGGCGGACATGGGGGAGTTCATGCTTACCTATCGGGTGTCCTGGCAAAAAATTCCAAAGGGCTGAAAGAGGGCAATATTAGCATTGATCAAAAAGCGGCTCAATTTGTGGGAGCAAACACCCGCTATGCGTCGATGCAATTCACCTCCGGAAGTACGGCCGGTAATTTGCTTTCCTGGACCAACTCGGGCGTCGCCATTCCGCCGGTACAGGACCTGAGGACTTTGTATTCGCTCCTCTTTCAAAAGTCCGATCACTGATTTTCTGGATGCGCCCTATACCTTCGTGAACGATGCTCTGGCCCGGCATTACGGTCTTGAGGGAGAATTCGGTGAGGACTTCCGGTTTACGAAACTCCCCGATCAAGCGCGCCGAAGCGGACTGCTCGGTCATGCCAGTGTCTTGACCGCTTCCGCCAATGGTGTTGAAACGTCGCCGGTCGTCAGGGGGGTCTGGGTGCTTGAAAATATCCTGGGAACACCGCCGTCACCGCCGCCGCCCGATGTTCCGGCCATCGAACCCGATACGCGCGGCGCAACCACCATCCGGGAGCAGTTGGCCAAGCATCGAGACATCGAATCCTGCGCCGGCTGTCACGCCAAAATCGATCCCTGGGGATTTGCCTTGGAGCACTACGATCCGATTGGGGGATTCCGCGAACACTACACCATTTTTTCAGGAGACGGACGAATCGCCAGGCGGGAAGATGGAAAGCCGGTGGACGGCTCTGCCGAACTTCCCTCCGGCGAGTTTATCAATAACGAAATCGAGCTGAAAAAGAATTTGGTGCTGCGCAAGGATTTGTTCGCCCGCAATTTGACGACCAAGCTGCTCACCTATGCCACCGGTCGTGAAATGACTTTCAAGGATCGAATGGAGGTGAATGGAATCGTGGACCGCATTTCTGAAAAGGGCTACGGCCTGCGCGATCTGTTGCTGGAAGTGGTTGCGAGTGATATTTTCAACGGACGATGATCTTATTTATCTTTCCCAACAAATTCCGGCAGGTTAAGGTTACTTTCATCCTTTCATGCCATTTTGGAGGGTTTCCGAATCTTGAGTCCCAATAAGCGTTTACCCAAAAAAACACACACCATCTATGAAAAAAGCATTCTTCACCTTTCTCGGAATCACCGTTGCTTCCCTCTTTTTAACGGCTTGTGGAGCTAAGTCCCCGGAGTCCTCCGGTCTGGCCGGAAGCCAACCCAATATCATTCTGGTCATGACGGATGACCAGGGCATGGGCGATATTTCCGCACTGGGCAACCCGGTGTTGCGGACGCCGAACATAGACCGCTTTTACGGCATCTCCACCCGCTTCACCGAATTCCATGTGAGCCCCACCTGTTCGCCGACCCGCGCATCCATCCTGAGCGGGCGTCACGAGTTTCGCAACGGGGTCACGCATACCATCAAGGAGCGGGAACGGATGGCGCTATCCAGCACCACCATTGCCGAGGTGTTGAACAAGGCCGGTTACCAAACCGGGATTTTTGGAAAATGGCATCTGGGTGATGAGGACGAATACCAACCCTACAACCGGGGCTTCAGCGAGACGTTTATCCATGGCGCCGGTGGCATCGGCCAATCCTACGAAGGCAGTTGCGCCGATTTTCCGCCCAACCAGGAAAAAGAGGGAAAATACTTCGACAACGCCATTCTGCACAACGACACCATTGTGAAAACCAAAGGCTTTTGCACCGATGTGTTTTTCCAGGGCGCTCTGGGTTGGATCAAAAAACAGCACGATTCAAAAACACCTTATTTCGCCTACATAACCCCCAACGCACCCCATGGTCCGATGATTGCGCCAGATGAATACAAGCAACGGTTTCTCGATATGGGCTACGATGAAAACACGGCCGGCCGTTATGGAATGATTGAAAACATCGATCACAACTTCGGCCTGCTCATGGATAAACTCGATGAATGGAATGCCTGGGAAAATACCTTGGTTATTTTCATGACGGACAATGGGCAAGCGGGACGTTCCGGTAAATTGAATGGGAAAAATGTCACTCTTTGGACCGCCGGATTCAAGACTGGTAAAGGGTCACCGTATGAGGGTGGCACCCATGTTCCTGCGTTCTGGCGATGGAAAGGTGTGCTTGGGGAAGGGGTGGATATCAATGCGCTCACGGCTCATATCGATCTTTACAAAACCTTCTCCGAATTGGCCGGTGCCAAGATTCCAACTGGCATCCAGCAGATCGACGGCCTTTCTATGCTTCCATTATTGGAAGATGCATCTGCTCCTTGGGAAGACAGACATGTGTTTGTTCACCAAGGCCGGTGGAACAAAGGTGAAGATCCTAATCTTAGTAAGTTTAAAAATTGCGCTGTGCGTTCCCAACGCTGGCGTTTCGTCAATAACGCCGAGTTGTATGATATCGTGAACGATCCCTACGAAAAAGTGGATGTGGCAGTCGACCATCCGGAAGTAATAGCCGAGCTGCGTAAAGCCTACGATACCTGGTGGGTGGAAACCCTTCCTTTCATGGTGAACGAAGATGCGCCTTATTCTCCGGTACATCCGCAAGTCGAGCGATACAACAAGCAGCTAAAAGAAAAAGGCGTTCCGGAGTGGAAGCCTTCGCCGGATGCGCTGTGATTCAAATCTGACTTTTGTATAAACTGTAGGAGCGGGTTTATCCCGCGATCCCACGGTACGGCCTCAATGCAATCGGGGGATAACCCCCCTCCTACAGCAAAGCACCGAATTTCATGAAAAGGCTTCGGAGGACTGAAGAAAGCTACTCCTACCGGTATATCGGGATCAGCATTTCGTATTCATTACCTACAAAGTTGACTTTCTTTAGCGGCAATTCAGACAAATATCCGTCTAGTCATTAGAAACTATGAATTATAGTCTATCTATTTATCTGGTAGCACTGTGCCTGAGTGCGTGCACTGCCACTGCTGTTCCAGAGAGTTTTGAAATCAAAAAATTTGCGGGTCCCCCGAATGTCGACTACCCAGCCGCCATGACTGTAGCCGCGAATGGCGATGTTTACGTCTCCTCCGATCAGAACGGTTCTTTGGGAAAACTCCCCAACATGGGACGAGTGATTCGGGCAACCGATACCAATGGCGACGGGGTAGCAGACGATTTTCAGCACTTCATTCCGGATGTAGACAGTCCACGAGGGGGCGAATGGGTGGGAAACGCCTTTTACCTCATTCATCCCCCTTACCTGAGCTCGTTTCGCGATACCGATGGAGATGGTGTGGCGGATGAGCAGAAACTTCTGATTCAAGGTCTTGGCGGCGGTATAGAGCACCCACGAGGTGCTGATCACACAACCAATGGAGTAACCATGGGTATCGACGGTTGGTTATATATTGCTGTGGGTGATTTTGGAATGACGAATGCGCGGGCGGCAGACGGAAGCACTTATACTTTGCACGGTGGCGGGGTCGTGCGCGTGCGCCCCGATGGTTCCGAGTTGGAGCCCTACGCGCTGATGGTCCGTAATATCTACAACCTCGGTATCTCGCCGCACATGGATATTTTCAGCCGCGACAACACCAACGATGGCAAGGGCTGGAACACCCGTCTTCACCACTTCACTTCGCTCGGAAACCACGGTTATCCGCGCCTGTATAAGAATTTTGAAGACGAGGCCATTGCGCCGCTAAAGGACTATGGTGGAGGCTCCGGGACGGGTGTGGCATATATTCATGAGCCAGGATTTCCCGGAAACTTTGGCGACATGCTTTATACCACTGATTGGACGACCGGGCATGTGTATTACCACGATGTGAAACGCGATCAGGAAAGTTTTTCACCCGCTCAGGAGATTTTTGAAGTGTTGCCGCGGGCAACCAGTGTGGACGTGGATGGTTTTTCAAGACTGTATTTGGCCGATTGGCGCGAAGGGGCATTTAAATACGGTGGCCCGGATATCAAAGTGGGAATGGTCCATGTCGCAACTGCTCCTGGAGAAAAGCCGGCCAGCTACAAGGATGTCACCCAGGCGAACGATTCAGCTCTGTTGAACTTGCTTGTTTCACCGAGTGGCGTTCAACGTATCGAAGCGCAGCAGGAAATCCTGAAGCGTGGTTCCGCCCTTGCGGAAGGTGTTCTGAAGGCGGCTAACGATAAATCGAATGCCGACTACGCTCGAATAGCTGCCATATTTACTTACAAACAATTGGTGGGGAATGAAAGCACATCAGCGTTGGTTTCTTTGGCGAAGGATAGTGCTGTCCGGGAATTTGCCTTGCGAGCGTTGACCGACAGGAAGGGCGAACTCGCAGGAGTGCCCGCAAGTATTTTTGTAGATGCTTTGAAGGATAAAGACCCTCGTGTTGTGTTGCAGGCGTTGATCGGTCTTGAGCGCCTGGGTGCTTCTGGTTCGGCAAAAGATATTCTCCAGGCATCGACAACATGGATGGAGGCATCCGTTTCTCCCAGACTGAAGCATACCGCAATTGCAACCCTGGTATCTCTGGAAAACGTCGATGCTTGCTTAGCTGCATTGGCGGATAAAAACACTCGCCAACTGGCCCTTGGTGCGTTGAAGCGGATGTATCGTGCTGAAGCAGTCACGGGTTTAATCGATGTGGTCACTACAACGGATGACATGGACCTGCACCTTGATACCTTGCTGGCGCTCGCCCGGTTACACTATCAGGAAAAACCATGGGATATGCTAAGCTGGTGGGGCACCAGGCCCGATGATCGTGGACCTTATTTTGAGCTGATTACCTGGTTTAAAAGTAAAAGTATCCGCACCGTCCTGGAAGAACAATTTTCAAGGATTCAGGCAGATCGGCAAGGTACCTATCTCGAAGGTTTAGCCAAGAACCGAATACCAGTGAGCGAGTTAAAGCTCGAAGGCTTGGACCCGGTGTTGGCCGCGCTTGGTTTATTGTCACCTGAGGAAGCGGATTCAAAATTATTGGCCGATGCCGCCAAAGATACCAACCGAGCTTTGAAACAGCGACTCGAGTGCTACCGGGCTCTTTTGCGCGACGATGAGAACATGCAGAGTGCCTTGCGAATTGAGGTGCTGGCATCTTGGATGGATCAATCAGAACCCCCGGCGGGAACCGACCAGCACGTAAGTGACTTTGTCAATGAAGCCCAACGTGGCCTCGAATTGAAACTCCTTCGCGAAATTGCTGCAAGTGGAAGCGACACCGAAAGCCGTATCGCCTGGCGGGCTTTGCTGACCATGCTGACCAGCCCGCTATCAAAAGATCAATGGGTTAAAAATGTGGAAAAAATGGTTAAGGAAAATCCACGGGAGATTGGTTTTTTTCTCGCACTGGCTGATCTGAGACTCACCGGATTTGATAAGCAGATTGAAGTAGGCCTCAACTCGGACAACGACGACTTGATTCACGCTGCAGAAAAAGCCCAGGAGGAAGTAGCAAGGACTTTGAGTGACGGTAAAAAGGTTTTTGAACTACCGATTGCTGAAGTATTTGAAGAAGCCATGAATGACAGGGGCGATCCGGGTTATGGAAAGCAAATGTACACTCGGGTAGGATGCATCGCTTGTCATGCGGTTACCATGGAAGCCGAGCAAAAAGGACCCTATCTGGGCTCTGCAGGAAGTAAATTTACCCGAGACTATCTGATCGATTCTGTTTTGGATCCTAACAAGGTTGTTGCTCAAGGTTTTCAAACCTCGGTATTTGCAATGAAAGATGGCGCGGTTCTTATGGGTTTTGTAACTGCCGAAGCAGATGGCATTGTCACCGTTCGCGATATAACCGGCCAAGCCAGTCAATTGAAACGCGCCGACGTGGCCAAGGAAGAGCACCTACCGAATTCACTGATGCCACCCGGCCTGGCTGGCACTTTAACTGTCGAAGAGTTTACCTCGCTGATTGATTATCTTTCGTCGCTTACGGGAGAGTAAGAAGAAAATAAACTTCAATTTATTTAAGCTTCTTTGAAGAACGAGGTGTGAGGCCAAAATCCACGAGATCTTGCATGATTCTTTGTGCGGGGTAATTTGCAGCACGTCTTTCCGGTCCTGAGCACTAGGTGTAGGAGCGGTTTTCTTGAGTCCTCCAGCGTGTCTTGCCATAGCCCTTGGGCAGCAGCGGAAGTTGAAAGCGACGGATGGAGCCCACGATTTGTGAATCCCGGATCCCCGACTAAAGTCGCTCCTACATTTGTTTTCGATGAACACTACCACCTAAAAAGAATCGGACCCGGCCTGCCACTCCTTCAAAGGTTTCAAAACAACTATGATTCTGTACCCATTATTCTGTTAAGAAAAAAGACAGAATCATTTGTAAAAAAATCATTGAGTTGGATTTTCGATCCACCACAAAATGGGGTATAAAGATCAGCCTGTGCTGAATTTAACTTTTCGGATCATCGCTGATTATTGCTTCCAGACTTCGTTCTTGGCGGTGATTTCTACATCCCAGGGTTGGGTAGGATTGGGTGAGTAAATGGGGTCATTGTCACGGTGCGGGAAAGAGCTTATGACCGCCGACATACGGGCCAGAGCTGCTTTGGCTTCTGGATCAGAGCTGTTGATCAAATTATTTCTTTCATCCGGGTCCTCTAAAACATCAACCAGCTTCTCCGCTTTCTTCTTAGAGCTGACATAGAGCTTAAACCGTTTTTCGCGTATTACTCGATCGCGAAATACGAATGCATTTTCAACGCCATCGTCGGTGAGTTTGGCTTCATTCCTGCCGCCCATACCCAGGATCCACGATCTCTGGCTGTCCTCACTTTTACCGAGGATGAGATCGGCAAACGACTTTCCATCGTAGGTGTAGCCTTCCTGAAGTTTACCTCCGCCCAGGTCGGCGAAGGTCGGCAGGAGATCGGTGACATCAACGAGCGCGTCTGTTTTCACTCCTTCAGGTACGAGGCCGGGTGCATTTACGATAAAGGGCACACAGAGACCAGGTTCAGTGGATTGTGCTTTTGCGCCTTTAATTGCCCGTCCGTTTATGTGGCCCGTGATTTGTCCTGCGGTACCATTGTCGGTGGTCCAGACAATGATGGTGTTATCTCTGATTTTCAAATCATCCAAAGCTTGTACCAATTTTCCCAATACTTTGTCGGTGTAACGAACCATGGCCTTATGTTTGTCGAGGTCCGTCTCAACATCCGTTTCATCTGGAGTTGTAACGAAAGGTGTGTGAGTGAGCACCATGGGGTAGTAGAGGAACATAGGCTCGTCCCTATTCTTCTTCATGAAGTCGATGAGGAAGTCGGCAAAAACCGTTTCTCCGTACGCGCCTTCCCAGGTGCGGCTCCCATCCTTGGTATGGATGTATGGATCCCAATAGCGTTCGTCACTCGGTGGATTGTTTCCTTCGCCTCCTGTCCACATGCAATAATCGTCGAATCCGATTTCGGTCATGGCGTCTGGCTGTACCCGGAAATCGGTAATTTGCCATTTTCCGGCGATCGCGCTTTTGTAGCCTGCTTCTTTCATGACCATCGAAATACAAGGATTCCGAGTCCAATCGTAGTGGCAACCGCCTCCCCAGCGTGGCACGTCCCAATGATTTACCCAGCCGTGCCGGTAGGGGTATTGACCTGTGAGAAAAGAGAGCCGGGTGGGAGAGCATTGCGGCATCACGAAGGCGTTGGAAAACTGCATTCCGGTTGCTGCCAATTGGTCAACATTGGGTGTTTCGATGTTATCAGCGCCGTAGGCGGATACCCATTCCTTTCCGAGATCGTCTACTAGAATGAACAGGATGTTGGGTTTCCTAGCTGTTGAATCTTTTGACGATCCGCATCCATAGAACGATAACGAAAAAAATATAATGAATGGTAATGAAATGAGCGATTTTGTATGATTCATTTAAACTACTTAATCCTAGTGGTTGTTGTTCGCTGTCGCTCTAGCGGGACTCGGTACATTCCCGAGTTGGCGACTGAAGGGAAAGTTTGAAAACCGCAGGTTGTTCAAAGCTGTAGGAGGGGCTTTATGCCCCGATTTCATGGTATAGCCTCCGAAAAATCGTGGCATAAAGCCCCTCCTACAATTTGGAGAAATCTCCATTCGATGG
The DNA here is from genome assembly GCA_027622555.1 of Verrucomicrobiota bacterium. Taxonomy (NCBI): domain Bacteria; kingdom Pseudomonadati; phylum Verrucomicrobiota; species Verrucomicrobiota bacterium. Next base: position 197 of record JAQBYJ010000091.1, on the reverse strand, counting down.
GTCACCATTGCACGGTATAATTATTTAGAGCATTTAATGCGTATGGTTACAGGGATTGATAAAAAAACTTGCCCTCGGGGCCCATTTCAGTCGTGATACGCTGGGATGAATTCGAAAAACAAAACGCCCAACACGGCCTTCACCACAGATCCGCCTGTGTTTCTATTGAAAGAGTTAACGGTTCGCGTTCTCGAAGC
>JAQBYJ010000090.1 GCA_027622555.1 Verrucomicrobiota bacterium | reverse complement strand
CGAGGGCAAGTTTATTTATCAATCCCTGTAACCATACGCATTATACGCTCTAAATAATTATACCGTGCTCATATATCCATTTTTGGATATATATATTTGACAGTTAACACGAACTTGTTAAATAACAATGCAATCGAAGACAATTTTCTATTATCAGGAGCATTCAGACGCTGAATTATCAATCTAAGCAATCGATTAGTTTCGGAGCCGCCCACCCCCAGATGGGGCGAAGCGGTAGGCTCTGTCGCGCACTATCGATCATCGCTGTGCTGGCGTTTGCGTTGGATGGACCGACGCGTCAGGTGTCCGCCAGCGGAAGTGTGCTTCGGCGCTCAGATGAGGTCACAGCGGCGGACCGCAATTTTTGGTCGTTCAAAAAACCGGAGCGTCAGGCGATCCCCACAGTAAAAGATACGGCCAGGGTGCGAACCGCGATCGACCATTTCATCCTTCGTTCGCTCGAAGAAGAAGGCCTGAATTTTCATGAAGACGCGGACAGTCGGACCTTGATCCGGCGTGTGACCTTTGATCTGACCGGATTGCCTCCCGAACCCGAGACAGTGGAGGAGTTCGTCAGCGATCCTGATTCCGCAGCCTACGACCAATGGGTGGAACAATTGCTTGCCTCCCCGCGCTACGGGGAGCGATGGGGTCGCCACTGGCTAGACGTGGCAGGTTATTCCGAATCCAGTTTTTTCATCGGTGATCAGATCCGGCCGGATTTCTGGCGTTACCGTGACTACGTCATCCGGGCGTTCAACGAGGACAAACCCTACGATGAGTTTGTGAGCGAGCAGTTGGCTGGTGATGAAATGTTCGACTGGAGAAACACCGAGGTATTTACCGATGATCAGGTACAGAAGTTAGTCGCCACTGGATTCCTTCGCTGCACACCCGATGCCACCGACAACCAGCCAATCACTCAGGTAGAGAAAATTTATGCCACGCAACAGGCTGCGGTGGAGGTGTCGATGAAGGCGCTCATGGGGCTGACACTCAATTGCGTCCGTTGTCACTCGCACAAGTACGATCCGATCCCGCAGGAAGACTACTATAAACTTATGGGTCTCTTCCAACCAGCCTACGATCCTGAAGAGTGGATGGCGGGTATCTGGACGCGGCACTATCCGGGACCGATCCGTGCAATCCCTTTGACGCCTAAGCCCGAGCGAGACGCCTTCTTCAAAGAAAGCTACGAGTGGAGGGAGACGATTTCCGAATATTACCGCATGCTTCGATACGATTTTCCCCTTCAGTGGCAGGATCGTTTTTTGCAGGATAACCGTGAGGAAATCAAGGATGCTGCGATTCGAGAGAGGGTTCTTGAAATCACCTCTAAAGCGTTGGACAATCGAAATGACGAAGAAGAGGCTCTCCTTACGCAGGTTTTCGATGAACTAGGGAGCAACAAAGAGCAACTCAAGGAATTGTACCCTGAGTATGAGCAAGCAGAAAAGGAACTGAAGGATCGTATCGATCAATTGATAGGGAAGTCTGAAAAACTGCCGCCACTTGCCTGGGCGACGTTCGACGTTTCAACCTCGCCTTCTCCGACCCCGCTGTTGCGTCGTGGAAACCACGAGACCCCAGGTGAGCCAGTGACTCCCGGTGTGCTTGAGGTACTTAACGATCCTGATCATCCGTTTGACCTTGAGGAAGCAACCAGCAAATCGCCTCAATCCACCAACGGTCGAAGGCTCGCATTTGCCGAGTGGCTCACTGATCGCAACCATCCGCTAACCGCCCGCGTTATGGTGAATCGCATATGGCAATATCATTTTGGCGAAGGGTTAATTCGGACACCGGACGACTTTGGCGCACGGGGGAGCCGCCCGTCCCATCCGGATCTCCTCGATTGGCTTGCCGTTGAGTTCATGGAGTCGGGATGGAGCATCAAACATATTCATCGCCTGATCCTTCAATCGACAGTGTACCGACAAAGCTCGCGCTTCGACAGCGCCAGGGAGGAAGCGGATCCTTCCAATCGGTTATTGAATCGATTCCCAAAGCGGCGACTTGAGGCAGAACCGATCCGTGATGCCATGCTAGCGGTGTCCGGCCAACTGGATTTACGTATGTACGGTGAATCCGTCCCTACGGAACGCCTGGAGGACGGACGCGTAATCGTACCGACGGATCATCCGGATCGGGCGCGCCGATCTGTGTATATCAGCACCCAACGAACGGGAATCCCAGGAATTCTCACCACCTTCGATGCCCCAGTGATGGACACCAATGCCCCCAAACGCACGACGGCGGCGATTTCTCAACAGGCGTTGGTGGCCATGAACAACCCATTCATGCACGAAAGTGCCGAGGCATTGCGGGACCGGATCGAGAGTGAAGGTCATGAAAAATTCGAGGATAAACTGAACCGGATCTGGATGCTTGCCTACGCGCGCTATCCGACTGAGGAAGAAACCAGTAGCATGCAGGCATGGGTGCAATCCGCAATGGATGCCAATAGTCCAAGCATCGGTCAACGGCAGGATGCATGGAAAACCATTTGTCACGCTGTCATGAGCTCGAACGAATTTCTTTATATCGACTGATGAAACCTAATTCAAAATCGCTTACCGATCGCCTGGCCCAACGCATACTCTCGCGTCGTCAGATGCTTCAAGACAGTGCCGGAGGACTGGGTGCTCTTGCCCTGAGCTGGCTAACCGCTCAACCGTTGATGGCTGCCGCAAGCAACACCTCGCCGGTGAACAATTTATTGGCGAAACCGCCCCACTTCGCTCCCAAGGCCAAGCGGGTCGTGTTCATCTTTCTGGGAGGAGGCCCAAGCCAGATGGATCTCCTGGACCCGAAGCCGATGCTGACCAAGTATCACGGAAAGTCGATTCCGTTTTCCGTTACTCAACGGTCGCTGACCGGAACCACCAAATTGATGGCCAGCCCATTTAAATTCAAGAAATACGGCCAGTCCGGCATTGAGGTTTCAGAATTATTGCCCGGCCTGTCCAAGGTAGTAGATGACATCGCGGTGATTCGGTCGGGAGTAACAACACGTATCGATCACGGAGAGGCCATGCTATTGACCCACACCGGTCGGCCATTGTCGGGATTCCCCTCGATGGGGTCCTGGATCACGTATGGATTGGGATCCGAGAATGAAAATTTACCCGCTTACGTCGCCATCCCGGATACTACTCCGGCCAAGATTCGAAGTGCGACCTCTTCGGCCTTTCTGCCACCATTGTATCAGGGAACTCCGTTCAATATTACCGGTAGCCCGATTCATGATCTCCAAAGGCCCGAATCGATTTCTGCACACGAACAGGACCAGTACCTTGAGTTGACCCAGATGTTGAATCGTCGGCATCAGGAGACCAGGCGAAGCTCGGCCGATCTCGATGCCCGGATCCAGAACTTCGAACTGGCCGCCCATATGCAAGTGGAGGCCATGCAACAAGTCGATCTCTCAGGCGAATCCGAGGCCACCAAGAAGCTTTACGGTCTCGACAACGAGACTACTCAAAAATTTGGAAATCAGTGCCTGATAGCTCGTCGCCTCCTGGAGTCGGGCGTACGCTTTGTTCATCTCATTCGAAACGATTGGGACCACCATAGTAATCTGAATAATTTACTCACCAAATCGACCCAGGAGACCGATCAACCCGTTGGCGCTTTGGTGCAGGACCTTAAGCGACGTGGAATGCTGGATTCTACCCTAGTGATTTGGGCAGGTGAATTCGGGAGACTGCCGGTTGTGCAAGGGCTCGACGGACGCGATCACAATCCCAATGGCTTCACTTTTTGGATGGCCGGCGGTGGAATCAAGGGCGGCACCGTCTACGGGGCCACCGATGACTTCGGCTATGCGACGGTGGAAAATCCGGTGACGGTAGCCGACTTCCACGCCACTGTTCTTCACTTGTTGGGCCTCGACCACACTCGCGTGACCCATGAATTTGAAGGCCGTGACGAGTCCCTTACCGGCGTAGAACCCGCAGAGGTCATCCACGATATTCTGGCCTAAACGTTGAAAGATTTCGCAGGCTATTTAGGTATTCCTTTTTGGTACTGATTTTCAGATCGAAATTTCAGCTCAAGCAAAGCCAAGCGAAATTCATCTGTACCCTTAGAACGGAAATTCTCATCGCCAAAGAATGGGTTTGTGATTTTGGAATCTTCCCAGAAACTACCAGGAAAACCTAAAATTATCCCTATGAATCAGTCAGTAATGAAACTCCTAACTCTTTGTATCTTTTTGTGCTTTTCGCTGACCTTGTCAGCCGTATCAGAATGGCCGGCTTGGCGCGGGCCAGATGGCAATGGAATTGGTTCGGCAAAAAACCTACCTGTCCAATGGTCAACGGATTCCAATGTTGCCTGGAAGTTGGCACTGCCAGCGTGGAGCGGTTCATCTCCTATTATTTCAGGAGATTCTATATATTTTATTTCTCCTTCCAAGGAAGAGGTGAAGGAGCAACCGAAAGAACCTGAACCCAGTGATAGACAATCTCGAAGACCGGCTCCTCCGACCAATATACTCGGGCCCGGTGGACAGGAATTATTACTCTACAGTGTCTCGCGAAAGGATGGTTCCATTAATTGGAAAACCCCACTCGATAGTGGAAATAAAATTTCGTTTAAACAAAACTCCAGTTCTCCTTCTCCGGTCACTGATGGAGAATTCATCTACACAGTCACGGGCAATGGTATTACCTCTGCAGTGGACCTGTCCGGCAAAATTAAATGGCAATACTCCATCCAGGATCACCATTGGAAATTTGGCATCCAGGCCGGGTATGCATCTTCCCCGGTCCTTTTTGAGGATTTATTAATCATGCAGGTTCTTCACGGTATGTACACGGATGATCCGTCTTACATACTGGCTCTGGATAAAAATACCGGGAAAGAGCGTTGGTACCAGGAAAGAGAAACGGATGCAGAAAAAGAGTCACCTGACTCCTACGCTACACCAACCCTTTCCCAAACTCACTCAGGCGTTCAGCTCATAATCCTCGGAGGTGATTATGTAACCGGCCACAACCCCAGAACAGGGGAAGAGATCTGGAGAGCTGGTGGATTGAATCCTCAAAAGGCGACGAATTACCGTATCGTTCCTTCACCGATTGCAGTTGATGGCATGATCTATGCCCCAACGAGAAAGAAGCCTCTGCTCGCTCTTCGTTTTGAAGGTAAGGGTGATGTCACCGAAAGTCATCTGGTATGGATGTATGACAAACCAGCTGGCTCTCCTGATGTTCCGACGCCGATTTGCGATGGCATGCACTTTTATATGGTGGAAGACTTTGGCCAAATCACCTGCCTCGATGCTAAAACCGGAGAAGTTATTTGGGGACCGGAAAGCACCGGGCTAGGCCGAGTCAGCTCATCGCCTGTTATGGCCGATGGAAAAATCTTTTTCACCGATGAAGACGGAGAGACCGCCGTCGTTCAGGCCGGCACCGAGTTTAAGCAATTAGGCAAAAACAAACTCGATGGAAGCTTTACCTTATCGACCCCGGCCGTAGCAGGAAACCAATTGTTCATCCGCACAGCTGAGTATCTGTATTGCATCGCTAATAAGTGACCAAGCGAAGGGATCTCTATCTTTTTGGAACGGCTTAACGCCATAGCCTCACACACATCTTACTTGATTGGGCAAATCGATTTTAAAAAATGGATATCTCGACTTGTCAGTAGTTCAGCTATGGAAGCCGCAAAAGAAGAAAGCTGTGACAACAAGCAATCAAAGAGGGTGTTGAATACTGTTTACTCAATCCCCAGAGTCAGAACCAAAACCATTATTCTGTTCTCTATAATTTTGTCTTTATAACAGAATAACGGGTACAGAATCATTCCTATTTGAATTTTTTAAAAAGCGGCGGGTCCGACCCGAATGGGAGACTGTCAAATCTTTCAAGCAAAAGAAAATATTCTACGATAGGAATTTCGCAAACAAACTGGCTCCTGCTTTTAGCATGCAGGTTTGACCTTGGTTACCATCGTTTAATTACTTCAAAAATAACTGTTCTACTCTATTTTCAATCGAGATAAATCATCTCATTAATATTGAACATCGCCAAACAGAAATCGGTCAAGGCTGCTCCTCGATAAGGGTCCACTTCGCCAATGGATGTGAATGGTGTCGCAAGCTCAGAAAGATCACGGTTTTCCTGTTTCAATAATGTAGCCTGATTTTCGATAAACGCGACACTGGACCCACGTTCTTCATCAGTCGGTGGACGCGCAAATAATCTTTCGTAACATTGCGAAACCCATTCCTGCGTATCGATATTTCCACTCTCAACTATAACCCCTGCCAATCTTCGAGCGGATTGAATGGAGAATTCAGAGTTCAAAAGAGTCAAAGACTGAGGCGCAGTAGTCGAAGTGTTTCGTCGTCCACAACTTGCATTCGCATCGGGTCTATCAAAAACATCGAACATGGGGAAACGTAGATTTCTACGCACAAAAAGATAGATACTTCTACGGTAGTGGTCGTTCTCATCTTCACTGACTTCCCATTGTTTTTGGAGTAAAGTATTTGCCACTTCATGTGGAAGCGGCGGATGCACTCCAGGCCCTCCCATTTTCGAATTCAGTTTATTACTCACAGCCAACATGGCATCTCGAATGGCTTCGCCTTCGAGGCGCTTACGATTCATTCGAGATAGCAACTGATTGTCAGGATCGGCTTTAATAGCACGTTCCCAGGACGTATCAACCGGTCGGCTGACCTGCTGATAGGTAGCGGATAACAGAATAAGCCTGTGGATTTCTTTTAAACTCCAATCGCGTTTCACCAATTCCATGGCCAACCAATCTAACAACTCTGGATGTGTTGGTCGATCCCCCTGGAGACCAAAATCGTTTGGAGTTCCGACAATTGGTTCGTTAAAGTAATGCTGCCACAATCTATTGACGATCACACGACGCGTGAGGGGATGATCCGTATCCGTAAGCCAATCCGCGAACGCCAGCCTACGACTAAGCACATTCGCTTTTTCGGTCGCAGCTGGCACGACCATTTTCTTAGGATTGGCAATCCTAAGAAATGCCGGCGAAACTTCAGGCCCCTTAAACCGAAAATCGCCACGAAGCATCAGGTGACTTGGTGGAGCGCCAGAATCCAGGGGCGAAAATACGTGATTCAGCTGCTTCGATTTCTCGGGAATAGTCAGGTCCGAAAATACGGCCCGCATCCGGTAAAAGTCCGCCTGGCTAATCGGGTCGAATTTATGGTCGTGACATTGTGCACACCCCATGGTCATTCCCATGAGTACCGCACCTGCAGTGGACGTCATTTCATTAAGAACCGTGTGACGCCTTTCTTCCATTAAATTGATATCAGGCATATCCGGTCCGGCAACCAGAAATCCAGTTGCAATTCCAGCGTCTTCTTTTCCTGGGTACAATTCATCACCAGCAATTTGCTCTGTGATAAATTGGTCGTAGGGCATGTCTTCGTTCAGCGCATTGATAACCCAATCACGGTAACGCCACGCTTCCTTACGAACCTCATCGTGCTCAAAGCCATCACTCTCTCCGAACCGCGCAGTGTCCAACCAGTGTTGAGCCCAGCGCTCGCCGTAGGCAGGGGAAGCGAGGTATTGATCAACCAGGTCTTTATAAGCCCTTGGCGAGGCATCGGCAACAAACGCATTAACTTCCTCACGCGTTGGTGGCAATCCTCGCAGATCAAAAGAAACACGTCGGATCAGAGTACGTTTGTCGGCGGCAGGCATCAGTCCGAGGTCTTTTTCCTCCAAGCGTGCCAAAATAAAACGATCGATAGAATTTTGAACCTGCGTTTCGTTTTTAACCTTGGGCGGCAAAAGGGCTTTAATCGGCTGAAACGCCCAATGACTTAAATCTTTCTCACTAATGTCCGGCTCGATAAGTACGGCTGGATCAGTTCCCAATAAAGCCGAAGTTACGACTTTCAAAGACAGGCAAACGACAAAAAAACGAAACCCAGTCTGATCAGACTTTCCTGTGGGAATGGTTAGCATAAAATCAACTTAAGATGTCCGTGATCACCTTACCTGCTACATCGGTTAATCGATCTTCTCTACCATTATGCAGGTAGGTTAATTGTTCATGATCGAGACCAAGAAGATGTAGTATTGTAGCGTGCAAGTCATGCACATGGATTTTATTTTCCTCGGCTCGTAAGCCGATCGGGTCCGTTGATCCATAAGTCATTCCACCTTTCACACCACCACCGGCAAACACCACCGAGTAGCCCCATGGATTATGGTCGCGACCGGTGCCCTGCTCGCTCATGGGCATACGCCCAAACTCTCCACCCCAAATAACCAAGGTGTCTTCAAGCAGGCCGCGCAGTTTCAGATCTTGAAGCAGACCGGCGACCGGCTTGTCCGTTCGCGCGCAATACTCGGTATGATTTTGCAAAACATCCTTGTGGGCATCCCAACCGAGAGTGCCGCCAGAATAAACCTGCACAAACCGTACCCCTCGTTCAATCATTCGCCGGGCCAGTAAGCAACGTGTTCCAAATTCATCCGTAGGTTCTTCCCCGACACCATACAACTTCAACGTGGACTTGGACTCGTTGGAAATATCCACGATATCAGGAGCAGCCGATTGCATTCGGTAAGCCAACTCATAGGAACGAACGCGAGCGGCGAGTGAGTCGTCAAAGTCCCGGTCCGCCAAGTGTTTCGCATTCATTTTTTGAATGAGGTCCAAGGTGGACTTTTGCTGTGACCCGGAAACTTGAGACGGAGGTTTTAAATTTAAAATTGGATTCACTCCGGGACGCATTGTGGTGCCTTGATAGGAGGCCGGGAGATAGCCACTGCCCCAGGCAGGAGGTCCACCCTTGAGCCCACCTTCAGGATCGGGCATCACGACAAATGCGGGCATGTCCTGGTTTTCAGAACCCAGCCCATACGACACCCAACTTCCGAGGCTTGGTCGACCCATCAGAATCGAACCGGTGTTCATTTGGTAAACGGACTGTGGGTGATTTACACTGTCACCGTGACAACTGCGCATTACACAAAGCTCATCAGCCATCGTGGACATGTGTGGAAGGAAATCGCTGATTTCGATTCCTGATTTACCTCGTTTTCGGAACGGCTTTATTGGAGGAAGCAATGGGTTTTTTGCCACGTTGCGCCTTGTCATGATAGCTCCAAAACTTTCAGGCACGGGCTGTCCTCCGTATTTGATCAAATCCGGTTTTGGGTCAAAAAGATCCACATGACTGGGACCACCGTGCATAAACAAATAGATAACCCGTTTAACTTTAGGTTCAAAATGAGGCCTTCTTTGAGTAAGAGGATCTGACTTGGACGACGCACCGGAAAGGAGGTTTTCCTGACTTAAAATGCTGGCCAATGCTACCGAACCAATACCGCCACCCACGTTTCGAAGAAACTGACGACGATTCAAACCACCCGAATGGGGAAGATGTGAATTGTATTTATTATTGGCCCTCGGATAGTTCATATTCATCAACAATTAGCGCTTAACGCAAAATCCTGTGTTGACACCATCATCACTTAATAGCCTTACCTTTCAAGCCAATTTGTCTAAGGCAGATGAAGAAGAATTGAGACGATTTATTTGGTGATTCCGCCACTCTTACTCGTTACAAAGGGAATATTTAAAGCCCCGGAATAAAGCTGGTTCGTGGATCAGCGACGATCTTTCTTCTTCTTTATCGAACTTTTTATTTTATCAGTATTGTAGATTTGGGCGGTTTCGTAAAATAGAGTAATTTCTTCTTCCGTTTCAGAAACCTCTCTGGTTGCACCATAGGTGACTTCCCAGAGTACCATATACATTTGATTCCCATCTGGTAGTTCAAAGTCGACCTTAACTGTTTTCATCCGTTCTTTCACACTCACTCTTCGGGTTATTAAGAGGGATGTCTTATCAATAACCTTTGTGAATGTGAAAGCCCTTGTCAGCGTACCATCCGGTCTGGTCGGAGCCTTTTCTGGACTCGGGCTCGGTTTATCGTCGCTCACATCAGTACCCCGAACAGAGACCATCTCTGTCCATCCTTCGTGCTTCTCATCAGAGGAGTTCCCCCGGATTCCTTCCAATTTAATAAAGCCAGTTGAATATAAGTCACCCGTAAGTACAGCCACTGTGATTCCAAGGAAAAATAATTTAAGAAGTCTGAGTTGTAACATGATAGTTTGAATAAAAAGGAAAATCACCCGCTCCGACTATGAAGCCAGTTCGTAGTTCCGGTTGGTTATTATTGGTTTGGAATCGGATTAATCAACAGCGACTGAATAAACACCATAGGTTTATTCAATTGGCGAGAGATTACCGATAAACAATTTCTGGTAGGTATCGTTTGTGGTTTTCCCGACCACTTTGATATCGAATTTATTTTTCCTGACATAGTCAGGGCCCTTGCTGTAACAGGCGGCTAGAAGCGGATAAGAAAACACTTTTTTATTCTCCAAATAGTTTTTGCACCAACCAAGGTAGGCCGTTCCAACTTCAATATTCAGCTTCCAATCCCAGACCAGATCGTATGGATAATTGGACATGTCTCCCCAAGTAGCTTCACTCACCTGCATCATTCCGTTGCCTCCCGTATTCTTTGCTCGTGGCCGGAAAGAACTTTCCGCAAATACAATCGCATACACAAACGACGGCTCCAAGTCATAGATGGCTGCTTCTTGTTGAACCTTGCTCCACACCAATGCACCCGGGATGCGGTAATTAGAATAAAAGAGCCGCTGCACTCCGACTAATAGTAGGAGAAGAAGACCGAACCCAATTATTGAATACAGGACCAAAAGCCATTGTGAACGATCGTAAGCCTTAGGAGCCATTGTTCAACCTACAAATAAATCAGGGTCTTTGAAACTTAGTTCGCAAGGACCACAAGTTTTCCAATTCTAAAACTAGGTCTTTCAAGACAACAGGTGTATCACCCAGGAATGAATGGGGAGTGGTTCTGGGTTTCCACACGCCGCCTCGAAGAACCTTCGCTCCTGCTTCTTTTACAGCGTGAGCAGTTTCGATAAATAGATTGGGTTTTTTGGGATCCACCGTACATTGACCGGCGATTCGGATTTTGTGGCGCGATAATTCAGAGCTGCGGTGCATCAACTTGTTTTGATTCTGGATGCGATCAACCCGGTCGATATAAGCCAGGCCTTCCAGGCGGTTGACCATGGTTTCACTGGTTTCGTCACCTAGAATGGCATAGATCGAACGCTCCGTCCCTATGATGGTTTGCAGACGACAATTAAAAGATTCGACGATGTCGGTAACCTCCTTGAGTTGTTTATCTGAAAGGGTTTTTTCGCGTGGCAAGATCATGGAGGCCAGTTAAGTCTTAAGTGAAAGCAGGCAGCAAACAGATTTTTCCTCAAAACTTGAGCTCCATTACCCGATAGAAAATATCAGGTGTTTCAGATTTGGCCTCAAAGATATGGTCAACACTTTTCCAATTCCAACTTATGCGAATGGAGGAAGAATGGAGAAAGAGGCGTTGATCACCGATCACCTTCTGAATTTCCCGATTGAATTGAAAGTTGCCATAGGTGGAGTCTCCCAGGATGGGCATTTTCCGATTTGCAGATTGAACGCGAAGTTGGTGCGTGCGGCCGGTTAGCGGATTAAATTTCAAAAGGCTGAGAAGTGGTTTACCTTGTTTGGATTTGACCAACGTTACACGCGTTTCTGCAAGTGCGCCACCCCGGACATTTGTATCTACGCGCAATTGAGATCCGATAGTACGTTTCCGCATGGTATCTTTCCAAAGTGTGTCTGATTCCCTGGCGGTTCCGCCAACAACAGCCATATACGTCTTGGCAACGTTGCGCATGGAGAATTGTTTTTTTAACACCCTGGCCAAGTCCGGATCAAAACAGGCAAGTATTACTCCAGAAGTAGCAGAGTCTAATCGATGCAATAAGTATAACCTCCCGGACCCTTCCCCCACTTTCCACGCATAACGTTCACGGTCTTTGCTCCATGAAGCATTTAGCAGACTACGGCGTTGATCGGCTTCGACATTCGGGTGCGAAAGCACGTCATTTGGCTTTTCAAGGGCAATTAATCCTTCGGGATGAACAGACAACACGGTTACTCCTTTTCCCAGGGGTAAGCTTTGAATCACTTCCTGTAGACTCGGCACCATGCTTTAAAATGAAGGTAAGGAATCGGAGTCCGGGATTAACGAAAAAGAAAGTTCACTATGATGCGTTCGGGATCTTCCAGCGTGGTTTTCATTTCCGGAGTCCATTCCCCAAAGGGCGCTCGATTGTTGATAGCAGCGGAACACACTATTTGGGCCTGAAGGGAGGAGGTCGCCTCTATTATTTCCCAATCTATAATCTCACCGTCCATATTGATAAAAAAAGCGATGGAGACGCGGGATCGGCGCTCTGCCAGTCGCTGCTGATCCAGAATATTGTGCCATTCAATTTCGATGATTTCAAACATACGTTCCAGGTAATCACCAAACTCACTAAATCTGGCAGAGTACTGCGCCATTTGGGCAATTTGAGAGACGCCCGCCATATGATGTTTTAAGGGGCCGGTGTTTGCGTAACGAATCCGAGGTTGAGGCATTCGAGCCGGCCGGTCTTCCGGATTGGGTTCAGGTAATGCTTCCTGTGGCGGGGTAAAAGGTCTTTGATCCTGAACTACTCCATCGTCGATCCGGAGCCTATCCTCAATCGCGTCATCCTCACTCTCGACAACTTCAACTGCTTCTTCATCTTCGGGCACATCCTCTGGCAATTCGGGAATCGTAAGAGGACCTTCCTCATTCAAGGATTCATCTTCCAGGGCAACAGGCACCCGCGCTCTTTCTTCGTTCAACTGATCCTCACCCATCGGGCGATTAATCCGTATCTGTGGAATACTCGACGTTTGTTGTTGCTGAGCCTGCGTGTCGTTTGCTTGAGCAGGTGGCACAGGCGGGCTGGGCGGAGTCCGAATCGGTTCGCCTTGCACCAAGTTGTTAAATTCCTCAGACTCCCCTTCAATGAAAGGAGTATCTTCATTCAAATCCTCTCGAAGTTCAGTGTTTTTGGCCTGAGCATCCTGCGAGGCAAAATTTTCTGTTTCGTCGGGTTCATTTGGAATATCGTCCTTATTAATCGGAACATATTGCTTCATGACCTCGGGTTCCTCTTCGGCAAGTATGATATCGAATTCCTGCCATCTCGGAGTTGGCGGAGCCTCCGACGCCATAATCATCAACGTTTCAGGGATAAACAGATAGAGTAAAAGGTGGGACAGGACCGACCCGATCAAAGCGAGTATTATCGGTCTCCATTTTCGCTTCTCCTCTTTAGCGAACTCGTTGTGAATTGAACTGGATATTGCTTCGGGCAAAATATGTCAAAAATTGAAGTAGTTTCTTGGAACGATTGGACAGGCTTGGCGATTTTAAAATGTAGGGGAATTTGAGCAAAATATCCTGAATTACAGGACGCCCCTGGGAAACGAAGGTTCCTGGCGCGAAACGATTAAATAGATCCTTGTTTTTCGTTAGCACATAGTTCAAAACCGGAAACATGCTAGTACATACCGTATATTTTTATCTAAAACCGGAAGTCTCCGAGGAAGAAACAGCCGCATTTATCAAACAGCTCGAAGGATTAGGAGCGATTGAAACGATCGATTCCATGCATGTTGGAACTCCTGCAGCCACGCCCGTTCGTCCGGTGGTCAAAAACGACTATTCGGTCGCCTCAACGGTTATTTTCAAAACAATCGCAGATCACGACATTTACCAGGGACACCCGATCCACGATGATTTCATAAATAACAACAAACATCTCTGGGACAAGGTCGTTATTTACGATGCCGATTAGGTAGCTGGCGGTTAAACAATAATTTCCAGGAAAGTATTCAAGCTACCCTGGAGCAAGGAATACGCTTAATATTCGCTGATTACCTGGAGGACAGGAAATTAAGAAGAAATTCTATCGGAACCACGGTTCAGCATTGAGAAGCTTGATCACCAAATCGGTGATTTCCATAGCATCGTCTCTCAAGACAACGATGCTTTTCCTGTTGAGCTTCTGTTTCTCTGGCAAATTCTGAAAACTGCTTCTTGGCGGCGATTCCCAGGTGAGAATCCGCAAAGACGCGCTCTAAATCAACCGTGGCAACCTTGGTGTGACCCTCATGCGCATGGATTTGGGGTGCCGTGTAAAAAATGTCTGGAATAAAGACCCTCTTGCCCGGTGCTTTGGAGCTTCAAAATGTGATAAATTCATTAAAAACGTACCTTTAAGAGACCTTGCTTTGCGGCCAAAAACCATAGCCAAATTCTGGGACTCATAAACACTTCGCACCGTATGGGGGATTCCCCTGTGCCAAAGTTAGTAATAAATGGACAGTTGATTAAGTATGCCTCTCGATGGTTGGGTTCGAGGGACGGACGAAGGATACAACGACTACAGGCATATTGGTGCCGAAACTGAAGACGGCGTAGCTACCAGTATTCACATTTGGATGAAGCAGGGTGCTGGTTATGACGGACATTCTGGAGATCTATATGTTGGCCTTATTTTTCCGCTGAGCCTGAATGATAATACTTACGGAGCCAATGTGGCACAAGATTGGCTGACCTCAGCTAAGGGAGCCCACAAATTGAAAGAGCTTGAAGGTAGCGATAAATGGCTAACAGGCACCCATGTGGGTGGCACTGGATTCGAATTGCTGGTAGAATATGGATCCGCTCCAGACCCGGGCGAATTGACAATCGGCGGTGCTGACACATCAAGCTTATTGATGTCAGCGAATTCTCTCGAATTTAACAAAAACTGGGATGGCGATGATGCGGGAACTGCCCCTGATAATGATGCTTTCTTTGTTAGCGATGATCCAGGGCTTTCCCCAAAAATAACCCAAGTTGGGGGGAAAGATAGTTTTGAAGCGATCAGCTCAGATCCGAACGTTCCTCTAAACTATGCTTTTGATGACGGTGTTGAATGGCTCGGTGCCATAATGTATGAAATTAAAATTTCAGGGGAAATAGAGGATTTGATCGGCGGAGGCTTCGTCCTGACTCCTGATAGTTTTTTCGCGGACATCTTCGACGGCGATCCATTTACACCAACGGATACGGATGACGGCAGCAGCAAGGGCAGCAAGAGCTACGAATACACTACTTCTTTTCATCATTCTCCAAATAAGCTGGGTGACCATCTCGTCAAAGTACCTGAGCCAGCAACCTACAGATTATTCGGAGCAGGTGTGTTGGCCGCGATCATTGCTCACAGAAGATTTCGTTCGAAGAAGTCTAATTGAGGTCTTCCAACTAAAATTTGAGTTTTAATAAACTAAACCTCAGAAAGCGTAAGGCTTTCTGAGGTTTTTTGTTTTAGTGCAAGTTCCCCAAAGGGTTACGAAGGAGTCATCTGCAATCTTTGATGCGTATTCTTTCAGCATTCCAAGCCAATTAATATGGGCCAAATTTATTACGAGCAAGGCAAGCTATCTAAGAATCGTTAAAAGTCTGATTATTAGTGAGCTCCTTTCCCCCAGCCCAATATTGTTCTTGGCCTCATTGTGCGAAATTTACCTAATCACCGGAAATTTGTTTTATGCGCGTATTTGTAGTCACTATTTTCCTGAGTGCGTTTCTCCTTTTTCAGGTTCAGCCCATTATCGCCCGCTATATTCTCCCATGGTTCGGCGGCACGCCGGCAGTGTGGACAACTTGTATGCTATTTTTCCAGCTTAGCCTCCTCGCGGGCTACGCCTACGCTCACGGACTTGTAGTCCGCTGGCGGGACCAGCCCCGCTGGCAAGCAGGCATCCATCTCGCCCTGATTGCGGTTTCACTTCTTTTTCTTCCCATAACTCCTGACCAAGCTCTTACGACCAGCTCAGCGTCTGATCCTACCCTCGGAATTGTTTTATTGCTTCTCCGAACAGTCGGGCTACCTTTTCTCGTTATTTCAGCTTCCGGCCCTTTGATGCAACACTGGTTTGCCACGTCTTACCCGGGTAAATCTCCCTACCGACTCTACGCTGTCTCCAATCTTGGTTCGCTCCTGGCCCTGATTAGCTACCCCTTTCTCATAGAACCTGTTTTGGGACTGCGATTGCAAACTCAAGTCTGGTCCGGAACCTACATTATCTATGGTGTTCTTGCGGTCTTCTGCGCCCGCCAAATATTAAGGGCTAGTCCAAGCGACCAAATACCCCATCTCAACGAGCCAAAACCTTCCTTAGTTTCTGTTCCAATCGGAGACCGAGTTCTCTGGGGAATTTTTGCTACCCTCGGATCCGTCTTGCTTCTTTCCGTTACCAACAAGATGACCCAGGATATAGCGGTGGTGCCATTCCTCTGGATCCTTCCCCTGGCACTCTACCTCCTCAGTTTTATCATTTGTTTCGACCATGATCGCTGGTATCGAAGGGATATTTGGATTCCACTAGCTGTGATCTGTGTAGGCAGTCTCGTCTACCTCCTCAATCAGGATTTTAATGATAATGAGCCTCATATTATTCTCCAGATTGTCATCTATGTCTCAGCCATGTTCACCTGCTGTATGATCTGCCACGGGGAGATGGTCCGACTGAAGCCAGCTCCCCAATTCCTGACCTCCTTCTACCTCATTATATCTCTCGGCGGAGCGATGGGTGGTCTACTCGTGAGTCAGGTTAGCCCACGGATTTTTTCAGGCTACTGGGAGCTCCATGCCTCCTTACTTGCGATCGCGGTAATTGTGACCTGCCTGCTTGGCAATGAGCTCTTCAGAAAATCCAGTCTATCCAGGGTAAAAAAATCTGCTTTGGTTATAACCTGGGTTCCTTTGATTTTTTCGATGATTTTTTTCTTGGACAACCATATTCAGGATGAAACCAATGCAACTCTGGTTTCAAAGCGAGGATTCTACGGTGTCCTCAGGGTTTATGAGAGTAATGTTGGAAAACCTGGACACAGGAGAGATCTCTACCATGGACGCATCAAACACGGTCAACAGTTCGTCGCAACGGAGGAAACGCGGGCAGAACTCAGTGCCTACTACATGGCAAACAGTGGGGTCGCGATTCTCTCCCACTTCCACCCGAAGCACCTTCCATTCTCTTTAGAACCGATGAAGATCGGTGTGGTGGGGTTGGGAATCGGTACTCTGGCGACTCTGGGGAAAGAGGGAGATACAGTGAAGTTCTATGAGATCAACCCTGATGTTGAGTCCCTGGCTCGGTCTCATTTTTATTACCTGAGCGATAGCCGGGCAGAAACCTCCGTCGCACTCAGAGATGCCAGCACCTCACTGGAAACTGAACTGGCGACAAGCGGTTCCCAAGGCTTCGACATCCTGGTAATCGATGCATTCAGTGGTGACTCTATTCCTCTTCACCTACTCACCGTTGAGGCGTTTCAACTCTACCTTAAGCATCTCAACTCCGGAGGAGCTCTTGCCATTCACATCACCAACATTCACCTGGACTTGAGCGATCCTGTACGGACCGTTGCCAATGAATTGAACCTGCACGCTATCTGGATCGAGCGCGATGCTGTTGACCCGGGCGAATATTATTCAAGTTGGATCCTACTTAGCCCCACGGCTGAAACGCTGGACCTTATTGCTTCAACGGGCCTTAGCACTGCCTGGGAGAAAGAAACCCCTCGCCCGATCCTGTGGAGCGACGACTACAGCAATCTCTTCCGCGTAATCAAATGGGATTAGGACAAGTACCGTCAAAAGGTGATTTGTATTGATCCCTACTTTGATCATTGAAACCAGGCGAGGGGCTACCTAGAAATACTGGAATGAAGCTCCTATTTCGTTCTACACTGTGTTCACTATTGCTCCTTTTCCTTGGACCCACCTTATCGGCCGCCGATACGCCTAATGTAATTCTCCTGATGGGCGATGATCATGGTTGGGATGAAGTGGCCTATAATGGGCATCCCCACCTTCATACACCCGTCCTGGATGAAATGGCGACAACCGGACTCCGCCTAGATCGATTTTACTCAGGACACCCTTCCTGTTCACCAACGCGGGGGAGTTTCCTGACCGGACGTCATCCCGTCCGATATGGCACTTTTGCACCTAATTGGTCGATGCGTCCGGAGGAGTTTACCATCGGGCATATGATGAAAAACGCGGGTTACCGGACCGGGCATTTCGGGAAATGGCATGTGGGTCCAGTCAAGAAAGCTTCACCCACCAGCCCAGGTGCCATGGGTTTCGACGAATGGCTGTCTCATGACAACTTTTTCGAATTGGACCCAATTCTGGTGCGCAATGGCGGTAAACCCAAAAAGTATACTGGTGAAAGCTCTGAAATAATTATCAAGGATACCATTCGCTTCATCAAGGACGCAAACAAGAAGCAGACTCCTTTTATGGCTGTGGTCTGGTTTGGTTCTCCGCATGAACCTTATATGGGATTACCCAAAGACTTGGCCATGTATAATGATTTACCGGAGAAGTACGCAAAACAGACAGTCAAACTGACGAGTATCGAAACGGGCCAAGCGTCGACTCAGGTATTGAGGGATGTCTTACAGGTGCGGTATGCAGAGATTACTGCTATGGATCGAGCCATCGGGCAACTGCGAGACTATTTGAAGCAAGCAGACCTGCGTGACAACACCATCGTTTTTTACTGCGGTGACAACGGCGTACCAGCTAGCGGCAATGGTGCCACCAATCCATTTCGGGCACTCAAAGGAGATGTCTACGAAGGCGGAGTCCGCGTACCGGGAATAATTGAATGGCCTGCCAAAATATCAGAACCACGAAGCTCCAGTTTGAATACAGTCACCACCGACCTTATGCCCACGTTGTCTGAGCTCATCGGGCAACCACTTCCGAATCGTCCCATTGATGGGGTCAGTCTGGTTCCTCTTTTAAACGGTGACATGAGTGAACGTCCCTCCCCCATCATCTTCTGGAACTACGCCACAGGACCTGAGGAGGCCTACAGTAATATGCCGTACATTGACCCGAAGCTCCAGGAAGGAACCACGCCTCTGATTAAAATGATGGACGGCAAATACACCCGCACTTTCACCAACTATCATCATCCGGAAATCAAAGACTCTGATTACAATGGATCGAGGGCGCTTCTGCACAATCGCTACAAACTGGTTGTGGATGGTGAAAAAGATAGCGGCACAGAACTCTTCGACCTGGAAAAAGATCCTTATGAAACAACCAATCTGGCTGATGACTTACCAGCGGTCACCGCGACTTTAAAGGATCAGTTGAGAGCGTGGCAGGGCTCTGTCCTCAAGAGCCTGACGGGAGCAGATTATTAGCAGCATAACCGTAAGGGTGATGCAGAAGCGATTGGGAGGATTTTTAACCCACTTACCTTCGAAAATTCCTGCTACCGGAAACTTACCTAGACAACAAGAGCGAAGCCAGCGATAAAGAGCCAAATGAAAAAAGTATTCCCACTGGAAGTAGAAGGAAAGAAGGCGCCACGCGTGATCGACTCAATCAAGCACGAGGTCAATAAATACTTGAAACGTGAACGGAAAAAAAAGCTCCCCGAGGGCGTTGATTATTGGGATTTTGATTGTCGAGTCGGCGCAGATAGCGTTTCGGCCGAGTCTACTCACGTCACTAAAATCAGTGCGGCAATAGATACCATTTACGGGCCTGGCGTGCCATCCGTTTATGTAGAGATTCTTTCCAAACGAGGCCACCGAACCCGAAAGGATCCGACGAATAGGCCGATTAAGAAAGAGTCCAAAAAGCCTTAGAGAGAAGCGACCTCGAACACCAAACCGCATATAGAATCAGTTCGTATGCGGGAATGACTAATATGAGTGATTTAATCGTGACACGCTACAAGCGGCCTAAGCGTTTTCACATTCAAAGCAGCACCTGCTTACCTATAAGGTAAGCGGTACAAAATCGACCCCCTAGACCGTGGCCCCATTTTTCTGGTAAACTGATTCCATGAAGAAATCAGGAACCAGACGATACACCCAAGAAGAACGCATGGAGATGGTTCGGCTGTACCAGCAGAGCGGCTACAGCGCATCCCGGTGTTGCAAGGAGATGAATCTCGGATATCCCACCCTGAGGCGTTGGCTGGGAAAAGCATCCGCCAAGGTCAGTCTGGTTGAGCTGGTAGTTGAGGGGAAAGCGTCGGCTGAATCTTTGAGCATGAACATTCGTTTGCCCAACGGAATTCAGTGTGAGCTCAGAAGCAAGCTGACATCCTGGGAAACAATCACTTTGATACGGGAGTTGAAAGGATGCTGAGTTTTCCCGGATCCGTAAAAATATTTCTGGCGGTGGAGCCGGTGGACATGCGCAAGAGCTTCAATGGACTTTACAGTGTAGCGACTGAGCGGCTGAAGGAAAATCCGGTCGAGGGCGGTTTGTTTGTTTTTTGCAACAAGCGGCGCAACCGTTTGAAGATCCTCTTGTGGGATGGAAACGGGCTGTGGGTTTTGGCCAAGCGTTTGGAAAAAGGAGGATTCAGCTGGCCGAAGGGCATTGATGCAAAGGACGGGAAACTAAGCCTCAAGCATGTGGCCCTGTCCATGCTGATAGACGGGATTGATTTAAGGGATGGCATGCAAAAAGTTTGGTATGAGAGGTAGAAAAAGCTTGATATTATCCGTATTCTAATATTAGATACGGACAGTGTTATTAGTTGAAACCATCCTTGATCAGAACGCCCGATTAAAGGCACGGTTGTCGGAGAAGGAAACCCGCATCGCCGAGTTGGAAGCGCAAATCGCCTGGCTTCGCCGTCAGATGTTTGCCGGAGGAAAATCCGAGAAGATCGACCCCGCCCAGCTTGAGTTATTACTCAAGGGACTCAAGGAGCAGCAAACTGAACTGGCCGGGGAGAAGGAGAAGATAAGCTACGAACGCAACAAGCCTTCCAAGCGAAGGAGCCGGGAAGAGTGTTATGAAAACCTTCCCATACTCGAAGAAAAAGTAATCGAGCCGGAGGAAGTGCAGGCAGATCCGCAAAGCTATGAGCGTATCGGCCAGGAAGAAACCTTTGAAGTAAAGGTGGACCCACCCAGGTTTTACCGTTGTAAGATCATTCGCCCGAAGTATCGGAAAAAGAATGACAAAACGCTGCCTCCGGTTCTTGCCCCTGCCCCAGTCCGCATTGTCGAAGGTCTGGCTTCAACGCAACTGCTTGCTTACATCGCGATCAGCAAATACCTCGATCACTTGCCCCTTTACCGCCAATGCGCGATTTTTAAACGCCACGGCTTTACCGTGGGCCGTCCCAACCTGGTGCGCTGGGTTGAGAAAATAGCCGAATGGCTCAAACCCATTTACAACCACATGGAAAAAGAACTTTTAGCCGGCGATTATATCCAGGCGGACGAGACTCCGGTCAAGTATTGCGATCCGGACTACGGAGAGAGGAAAACCCGGCAAGGTTATCTCTGTGGTTACTCCCGTCCCGGAGACAATGTCTGCTATCGGTGGAGCCTCTCGCGGTCCCACAAGAGCGTGACCGCTTTCCTCGAAACCTTTAAAGGAATCCTGCAAAGCGATGCCTACGACGCTTATCTCCAGTTTGAAAAGTCCCACGAAGAAGTGGAGCTTGCCGTTTGCTGGGCGCATGCGCGCCGCAAGTTTTATGATGCGCTCCAACGCCACCCCCGGGAATGCGGCCTGGTGCTCAAGCTCATTGCCAAGCTTTATAAAGTGGAAAAAGAAATCCGCGAAAACGAACTCTCCCCTGCCGAAGGCTTGGCGCTAAGACAAAAAAACGCCACCAACACCCATGCGCGAATCAAACGCGTCTTGATGATACTGCGACACCGCTCCCTGCCCAAAAGCGAACTGGCCAAAGCCTGTAACTACTCGCTAAACAACTGGAGCCATCTAACGACCTATCTCAATCACGGACACATCGCCATCGACAACAACGCGATGGAGAACGCCATGCGGCCCCCAGCCATAGGTCGAAAAAACTGGTTATTCATAGGGCACCCCAAAGCCGGTGACAGATCGGCGATCCTCTACTCAATCCTGATCAGTTGCCAACGTTTGGAAATCAATCCCTACGATTACCTATGCGATGTCCTCTCAAAGGATACTCAAAACTTAAGTGACGAAGAACTCGCCGCCCTGACTCCGGCCAAATGGAAAAGAGCGAGAGAATCCGAAGGGTAGACTTTGTATCGCTTACAAAGAATCCACGATCGGTCCTTCAGGTAAGTCAGACTCGGCGAACACACCACGCTCCCGCAGCCCATTC
>JAQBYJ010000089.1 GCA_027622555.1 Verrucomicrobiota bacterium | reverse complement strand
AAAAACAAATCGCTGGTCAGGTCGTTTTTTTACGCCCCAAGTGTAGCCTATGCTAAGGACTAGTCAGTAATTGCCCACTCAAATTGAAAAATATCAAGTTCCTCCTCGTGGCCCGCAGCCTGGGATTCTCCTTTGATGTCACCAATCTTCAAGTACCCGGTAACGGCACCATGAAGAGATGCGATACAAAAGAAGAAGATAAATAATCCTATCGAAGAACGGTACGCAGAAAAAAGGAATTTCATTCTTTAAAAAAATCGAGGAACGTGACCGAAGTAAAGTTCTGAATACTTGTCCGAGTCTTTCCCTTACAAAATTTTCCCCGGACGGTAGTTTTTGGCATCTGGATATTTCCCGGCAATTGACGACACCGTTTTTGAAAGCGCATCCACCTGATGCTTGGCCATGCCCGAAAGGCGCGTCTCGTCTTCGAAGATGGCTTCGAGCTGGGTCTGGTTCAGCAGGATGCGATCATCATTCGCCAAGCGCCTGACCAGATCATTTGATTGAATGGTTCCGGCGCGCAAGTCACGGATGGTGGCCACGGCGTGTTCCTTGATCGCTTCATGAGCCGACTCGCGACCGGCTCCGGCCTTCACTGCTTCCATCATGATGGTGGTCGTGCCAAGGAAAGGGAAATACTTTTCGTTTTCGAGACGGATGACTTCGGGATACGGCTCCATATTGCCGATGACGGTGAGGAAAGTTTCCAACTGACCATCGAGAGCAAAGACTGCGTCCGGCAACGCAATGCGACGAACCACTGAACAGGATACATCGCCTTCGTTCCACTGGTCACCAGCCAGGCCAGCTACCATGTTCAGGTAGCCGTTGAGTATGGTGTGAAAACCATTGATACGCTCACAACTGCGGCTGTTCATTTTGTGCGGCATGGCGGATGAACCCACCTGCCCTTTGGCAAACCCTTCTCCAGCCAGTTCGTGACCAGCCATAAGGCGGATCTGTTTGGCAAAGTCACTCAACGCGGAACTGATCTGGTAAAAAGTCGAAACGGTTTCGAAGTCCAGACTGCGCGGATAGACCTGCCCTACGTTGGTAAACACGTTTCCGATTCCCAGGTGCTGAACCACCTTTTGCTCGAGCTCGGCGACTTTGGCCTGGTCGCCTTCGAACAGGGTCAGACTATCGAGTTGGGTTCCAACGGCACCCTTCAAGCCACGAACCGGATATTTCTCAGTAAATGCTTCCAGTCGCTCGAAACCGAGCGTCAGCTCTTCCGCATACATCGCAAGCCGCTTGCCAAAGGTGGTCGGTTGGGCAGCGACATTGTGGGTGCGACCGGAGATTAAAATATCTTTATACTCAACCGCTTTTCCGGTTAGCCGAATAACTGCGGCTGCCACTTTTGTCCGCAGAACCTGAAGCGATCGAAACACCTGCAGCTGTTCGACATTCTCCGTCAGGTCACGACTCGTCATGCCCTTATGAATGTGCTCATGCCCAGCCAGGTCATTGAACTCTTCAATCCGGCTCTTCACATCGTGCAACAACGCACGCTCACGATCCTGGATCGATTGCAGATCCACTTGGTCCTTCACCTTCTCGTAGTCGGCAATGGCGTCTGCTGGAATATCCAGGCCAAGTTCGGCCTGCGCCTTCATCACGGCGATCCAGAGTTCACGCTCGAGAACAATACGGCCCTCCCCGGACCAGATATCTTTAATGGCCGCAGACGCGTACCGTTCAGCTAATACATTGGAAATCATGGCAGTTTCGAAAAACCGCGCATTGCCGCATGTTCACCAACGAATGGCAATTCCAGAAATTTAGGGGTGCCAAGCTGGGGCTTGGCGTTCCCAGGGGAATCGGGACTTGCGCTTACTGACGGTAAGACCGCATGGCGAAACGGTGCAGTTTTCGCCCGATAGTAGACAAGCATGATTTTGTAGGCCTAAATGCAATGAAAGGTTCACGCTATGGGAGCAGCAAGAAATCTCCAAGTTTCAACATCCAGGAAAAAGCTGGAAATCCGTTTTGCGTGAAGATTGTTGTGGAAAGCCTTGCGGGTAGTGATCAGGCAGGCGCTTTTATCCCGGAGCAACGCGGTGTAGATTTCATCTTCTGCCATGCCTGAACACTCCTGCCCAACGAACTTCCAATCCCCAGCCAAGATCGATCTCCCTTTGGCAAAATCGCGAAACAGGCCTGCGGTGTCGAATGGCAGCGACTCGTCGAACCAGGCAGTATCGAAAACACAACGCATCCGATCCCCTGATCCGCTCCACTCAGCCAGGATGGCATTGATCCGCTTGCTGATCCGCTTGGTGGCTTTTGGCTGGAAGGATTCCAGAATGGGAAGCCCTTGATCTTTTCCATTCTCAGCCACCTGGTCGAGGAAAGCCATTATTGTGTTCAAAGGCACCTCGGAAATCCTGTTAAGCAAAAACTCCAAACCTTTCCTAAGCGCACGCTCATACCATTCGGCCGCAATCGTTTGGCAGGCTATGGCCAGTCCCTTCCGGGGATACACCAGGAGCGGCAATTTCCCGAAGTAATCCACGCCAAGAAATCCGTTCTTAATGCACCAGTCCACACGATGACTCACCGTTTGTTGGGACAAATCCTTCCAAACACCATAAGCCGGGTTGCTACGATGCTCGGGCCGAATATCTCGGGCCTCGGATCCGCGAAGTATCTTCACCAGTAATGTCCGACCGCCGATGGTAATCAGATCCGCCGCCGCACGAAGCACAAATGCGACTTCTTCTCTCGACATAACTGGACACCAGTGATGTGGAGTGTTAAAACGGAATTCGTATCGAATTAAAATACTGAAAATGCATGTAATCGATTACACAATAATCGGGGTATACCTCATAAGCATTGTATTGGTAGGTCTTTACCTAAAACGAAAAGCATCTTCTGGTATTGAATCTTATTTTCTGGGTGGCAGAAACATTCCCTGGTGGGCCCTCGGTGCTTCCGGCATGGCTTCTAATACAGATATTGCCGGAACAATGATTGGTGTTGCCCTGGTGTATGCTATGGGTACCGCCGGCTTTTTTATCGAAATCAGGGGAGGGGTCATGCTGATAATGGCGTTTTTTATGATCTTCATGGGAAAATGGACAAGAAGATCACAAGTTATGACCACTGCGGAATGGATGATTTTTCGCTTTGGAACAGGTAAACAAGGCAATATGGCCAGAATTTTGAGTGCGGTTTCAAGCATCATACTTGCCGTGGTCATGGTTAGTTACTTTGCCATAGGCGCAGGTAAATTTGCCGGGCAGATTTTAGGACTGGATTGGCAGGTAGCGGCTCTTATCATGGCCGGCCTGGCCCTGGTATATACAGTAGCCAGTGGCTTATATGGTGTTGTTTGGACTGATGTTTTTCAGAGCGGTCTCATTCTTGGGGCTGTCTTGATTATTTGTTATAAGGCTGTTTCGCTGGTGGTGCTTCCAGAGGTTTTTTCCACTTCGGTGCCTTTGGCCGATGGCACCTTCCAAACCATTCAGATGAAGCTGTCAGACTGGTCAAGGATTACTCCATCCCCTACTTTGGATCTGCCTGGAGTTTACTCCATGTATAATTTATTTGGCGTGGCAGTAACCTTTTATTTTTTCAAAATGGTTTTGGAAGGGAGTAGTGGCGGAAACAGTTATATGGTCCAGCGTTATTTATCCTGTAAAAGTGACCGTGAGGCGGGACTCTTATCATTGCTATGGATTCTTTTGTTGTCATTCAGGTGGCCCCTGATCACCGCATTTGCCATGTTAGGTATTTATTATGGTATAACCAATAGTGTAATTGCCGATCCTGAACTTGTTTTGCCAACGGTGCTTCAACACTATTTACCAATCGGTGTTAAAGGATTATTGGTAGCGGCCCTTATAGCTGCGGCAATGTCAACCTTTGATTCCACCGTAAACGCAGGAGCCGCCTATTGGGTGAGGGATCTTTACCAGGTTTATATCAATCCCAACGCATCGGAAAAAAAATTAGTCCTGCAAAGCCGTATTGGAACTGTTGTTATTGTGACCCTGGGTTTGTTATTCAGTTTTTCAATCTCAAACATCAATGACATTTTTGGTTGGATTACCATGGGTATACTGGCGGGTTTAGGCATCCCCCAATTACTGCGATGGTATTGGGGAAGGTTCAACGGTTATGGATATGCTTTGGGCACTCTTACAGGA
This sequence comes from Verrucomicrobiota bacterium, assembly GCA_027622555.1. Taxonomy (NCBI): domain Bacteria; kingdom Pseudomonadati; phylum Verrucomicrobiota; species Verrucomicrobiota bacterium. The sequence goes on along the minus strand of JAQBYJ010000089.1, from coordinate 18,638 downwards.
CTCGTTGTTGCTGTAGCATTACGTTTGGCAGGAGGACAAAGACCGGAATATTATTTTTTTATCATAGCCTCCGGCAGCTCTTTGACCGGGTGTGTTCTGGGAACCTATCTTACCCCAAAAACAGATGCTTCGGTGTTGGAATATTTCTATAAAACTACTCGCCCATTTGGGTTGTGGGGTAGTATAAAAAACACTTTCCCGGATAGTATAAAGGATCAGATCAATAAAGAAAACAAAAGGGACATTATTTCTACGGGTATAGCCATGATTTGGCAGTTATCACTATTTTTATCAGGGATGATGCTGATACTCGGACATTGGGAAAAATTTGCACTGCTTTTTGGTATCATGGCATTGAGTTCAGTACTCCTCTATTTTAATTGGTACAAACATTTGTCGAATGAAGTGACATTATTAAAATGAACGATATGAGGCGATTTACTTCTCAAACCATTTTTCCAAACGATAAATGGATTGAAGCAACACCTGAAGAAGTCGGCATAAAATCAGAGAATTTAAATGAAGCCGTGAATTTCTTAGCCCAAAATTCGGGAAGAAGCAGCGTTCACAAGCTAATGATTGTTCGCCATGGAAGATTAATCTATAAAGGAGACCGCATCAATGAGGTTCATCCAGTATGGTCTTGCACCAAATCTTTTACCAGTACCGTTTTGGGCTTACTTATTGACGATAATAAAACTCAATTAAGCATATTGGCTAAGGATATTTTACCGGAAATGGCGGAATCTTATCCGACTGTTACCCTATTTCATTTTGCAACCATGACGAGCGGATATACAGCTGAGGGTGATGCGGTGATAATAGGTGGAGAAACGCATGGTCACAGCCTGACACCCTACTCTCCGGATCCAGTGCCATTGTTTGCGCCAGGAACAAAATTCGCCTATTGGGATTCTGCTGAAAATCAGTTTGCCAATATCCTCACTCAAATTGCAAAAGAACCTCTTGATGCTGTATTTAAAAACCGAATCGCCGATCCAATTGGAATGAACGGGAATAAATGGCACTGGGGAGATTTTGGAAAGGTTAATGACTTAAAAGTTGTAGGAGGCGCTGGAAATCTTGACCACAGTATTAATATTTCAGCCAATGAAATTGCCCGATTTGCTCTTTTATTTTTAAACGAAGGAAACTGGAATGGAAATCAGATAATTAGCCGCAATTGGATAAAGCAAGCCACGAAAGTCCAGGTGCCTCCCACATTGGAACTGGGTACGCATTTGAGTGAAACACATGGTATGGGGGTATATGGGTTGAATTGGTGGGTTAACGGGGTTCGTCCAAACGGAATCCGCTTATGGCCCGATGCTCCCGCAAACACTTACGCTGCTTCCGGTCATAATAATAATAAGGTGTTTATCATACCCGAGTGGGATATGGTTATCGTACGCCTCGGGCTTGACGCCGAAGTGCTTGTCGCTGGTGATGGGAAAATATCAGAGGACACATGGAGTGAATTTCTCGGAAAAATAGGTGATTCGGATATAGCTCCAATGTAATACGCCAGCCAATCCGATCTGTCGCAAAAATGACAAATTTGTCATATCTTTTTGCTATTTCTAGTCACATAACAGTGATATCCTGAAGAAATGAAAACTATTAAGTTCCATGCGAGCATACAGGCGATACCCACCCCAAACACAACGTGCCTAAAGGTAACCTGGCGCCCCTTGGCGCTGGCTCTGGCTTGGCTGACCCTCGCGATGGGTTGCGGAAAAGATAAATCCATTCAGGATTTGGGTGAACAGACGGCATTCCGGGTGCGTTCCGAGTTCACCGCGGCCTTGAATTCTGAGAAGGGCTGGGCTGGCGCACTCAACGAGAATGTGAGCATTCAGGCGGACCAGCCATTTCGGGTACGCTTTGAAGTGGAGTCGGCGCCCAGGAACAGTCCGTCGCAGTTTCGACTTCAGTACCGCAGAAACGCAGGCAACTGGACCGGCGTCGAGGCGCACGATTTTCCTCACCCTTTGCGGGAACTGGACCTGGATTTCGAACAGATGCCTGTCGGTGAACCTCCCGAAGGCTGGACGGTTGAGCACGGAAATCCGACCGGCTTGAAGGTCGCCCTGGCCGGGGAGACCAAGGTGCTTCGAGGACAAGCCGAAAAGGAACCACTTATTGGCATCCACGTTCCTCGCTGGGAAGTGACCGAACTGGCGGCGGAATTTCGCCTGTCTTCAGATAGTACAAGCGGAGTCGGATTGGTTTTCGGTTATGTCGATGCCGGAAATCACTACCGGCTTCTTCTCGATGCCGCCTCGGGATCCATTCGCTTGATCCGCTATATGAATGGAAAGGAGACCCTCATGGCAGAGCAAAAAGCCGACATCCCCCTGGACCGGTGGCTCACGGTGGAAATCGATCTGGAAAATCAAAAGGCTGAAGTCAATTTTGAGAATGACTCCGTGGAGTTCACGGTTGAGCTGACGGCGAACCTGGATTCTTCAAAACTCGGTTATTACCTACCCGCAAACAGCACTGCCGAGTTCCGGGAATTCGCCATTGCGGGCGAAGCAAGAACACCGAGGCTAAGCATCGTTTCCAGCAAGACTTTTGAAAACGGAGAGGCCACAACCGATCTTCTGGAGAACTCAAACGCGGCTTTCCAGGCTGGCGAGGGAGTCTCCATGGCCGAGAGCACGGGCTCTTGGCCGGGTGGAGGCGCTCAAGGCGAATTCGAGTGGGCACTCGTAGTCCGGCGCTTCGCTGATGACGCGGTAACCAATGAGGAAGGCGACACCTTTGAGCTTCGCATGGTTACGGCGGACGGCAAGGCTCTGTACCCTTCCCGAAATCCGGTGCTGCGGTTAAGCATTCCCCCCGGCCATCTTGGGGGAACTTTTGTGGAAACGCCGGGCCGGATCGGACCCTGGCAGGCTTCCAACGGCGATCTGTACTTCATCATGGAGCCAACCGAGACGGACAACCTGTTCATGATGGTCAAGTCGGCGGACAACGGGATAACCTGGCGGGAGGTCGATGGAGCAAACCGCCCGAGCACCAATGACCTGGAAGCGGTGGATGTACGCAAAGCAGGGGATACCCTGCATATCATCCACCAGGTGACCCGGTCGGTTCGCCATCACGTGTTTCGCACCTCCGACCACCCGACGCAGCCCGATACCTGGGCCTTTACCGACGAGTTGGCCGCGCTTGCGGACTCCATGGCCCAGGCGGCCACCTTGGTCATCCGTTCCGACGGCAGCATGATTGCATTTTATGTCGGCCAAACACTGCATTACAATATTCGTTCGGCTGACGGCACCTGGGGAGAGCAGGTAATCATTGACCCGGATGCCCCTGCCGCGGCCGGACCCCAGACGGTACTCGGGGCGAACGATACCGTGCACCTCGCCTACTACCGGACCGATGGCACTCTCTGGTATCGCAGGTTGCTGTCCGGCGGTACTTTGACGGATGGCCAACAGCTCGCATCGGGCGCAGGAGCCACGCGTGCGGAGTATGGGGCGGTGTTGCCGCTTATTTACCAGCCTGGGGCGGACACCCTTGTCATCATTTATCGTCTGACCGACGGTTACCTCTGGGAACGGCGGGTGGTGAAAGGCGGACGGCCCACGCAACCGGTGCGTGTCAGCGACCGCAAGGTGGTTACGGACGCAGTGGATTCGCAGCAACCCGGGGCCGACTTCGTTACGGATGGAGGCGTCCTGCATGTCTTCTTCATCGACGAGGACTCACGGTCCATTTTTGCCACCCGGGGGGATGCGGGTGGCTGGCAACCGGCCAAGCTTCAGGTGGGAAACATTCTCGGCTCCTGGGTCCGGGGAAACGTGTATGTTCGCCCGGACGGGGTGAAAGTCTACGGCTTCGTCTATGACGCCGGCTCGGATGGCGGGGCCGGCCTGAACCGCTTCGCTGAAGTGGAACTGGACGATGAATAGACTGGCCGACACACAGTCCCCCAGACTGGTTTCACTCGACGCCTTTCGAGGATTTACGATGTTTTGGCTTTTTGGCGGCAAGGCGTTTTTTGTGGCGATTGGGGGATTGAGCGGTTTCAGCATTATTCAGTACCAACTAAACCACAGCTCCTTGCCGGTTACGCGCTACTGCTTGCGTTTGTCCCCGCCACTGAGATATCCGCTGGCTCCTACACGGAAAACCACAACCTGGTGACTGCCGTGGATCAGTTTGTTTTAGGGCGGGCTCATCCCGACGGTTGGGGCACGGTGCTGAGCGCCATTCCAACGATAGCCACCACCATAACCGGGCTCTTGCTGGGCCAGGTGCTGCTGTCGGACACACAAGCGCGAATTAAAGCAAAAATCATCGGATTGACGGGACTCGGATGCCTGCTCGCCGGTTACGCATTGAGCCCTGTAATACCGGTAATTATGAAGCTCTGGACCACCTCCTACGCCCTGGTATCGGCGGGATGGAGCTGTCTGCTATTTCTCCTCTTCTACTGGATCATAGACATGAAAGGGTGGCGGCGCTGGTCGTTTCCTCTTGTCGTAATCGGCAGCAATGCCCTGGCGGCGTATCTGCTGCCAACCATCGTTCCCCTGAAACAAATCGTAGGTACCTTCACCAATCCCCTGGCGCAGCCCGGCGGTAATTTCGGGATCGTGTTGACCCCCGCGGCCGTACTGCTCACAGGTTGGCTGCTGCTTTACTGGATGTATAAGCGTAAAATTTTCCTGAGAGCCTGATCGTATCAAACTCCTCTATTCCAGATCAAGGGCTTCCGCAATTTCTTCCAACGAAAAAGCCGTGGCATTGCCATCATTGTGGATAGCGTAGAAGGCACCTCGGGGAAAGCGGAGGCTAAGAGTTGGGTCGAGCCAGACTCCATCCGTGTTGAGAGTGATTTCGCCGCGAAAGGTACCTTCATGCGCGAAAGTTATACGATCAAAGACATGGTAGAGGTTTAGATTCTCTCCTTGGTCAGTGCATATCCAATAACCGCTAGTTTCGCCCGTTTCCCAAAGAGCGATACCTTCAGGTTGATTTATAAAGACACCTCGCCCAATCACGTCACCGGTGAAACGCCCATCCAAGGTATATCGTTTGATAGTCTGGCCTTCCGAGGAGATCTCCTCGTCACCTACCATGAGGCTGTCGTGGACCGGATCTCCATAAACACTTTCCACAATATTCAACACGCCTAGACCTGATGTGTCGCCGAACGATTTGATCCACTCCGCCTCCACGCTATCCACTTCGGTGGTGGTGACATCGAACAGGTGCACACGACGGCCAAGTTCCTCCAGCGGTGGTTTTTCTTCCGTTGCCGTTTCGTAGTTGTCGGTCACATATACTTTCATCGCATGTTCATCCTCTGCCAGGATGTACAGGCCGTAGGGATTGATCAGATTGTTATTTTTCAGGCAAATCGGCGGGAATGTTTTCAATTTAATTGGAGGTATGGGCGGCGGACTTTTTCGATTTAAATGGAGGATTTGCTGACGGTGAAGAGCCGAAGGTGATTTTGCCTTCGGCTCTTTGCCTTGTTTCGGGCTTGGCTTTATTCGGCGCTCGGGGTGTCATCCCCCAACGACAGAGCCCTATCCTCCGAATAAATGCTTTAGCGGCGTAATTTATGCAGCCAGGGGATCGATTCGATGACTTGTTGCATCATGAGTGAGGTGACTTCGGTTTCATTGGTTTCGCAGGCTTTTTGCAGGGCGTTGCGGGCGAGAGTGTTTATCAGCCGGGGGTTGCCGTTGGCGCTTTCGATCAGCGCGGTCAGCGCGGAGCTTTCAAAGGGGTTTTTGTGAATCATGCACTCCTCCAGGCGTTTATCCATGTACTCGCGGCTTTGTTCCGGCTCGAAGGCGCTCAGTTCCAGGCTGAAGCTCATGCGGCTGAGCAGGGGCTGGTTCACACCCAACAGCAGGCGGGGCATGAGGTTTTGATCGCCGGCGAACAGGACGCTGAAGCTGCTGCGGCCGGCTTTTTGGTAACAGTTGAGCAGCCGGATTTCCTCGAGGGTTTCCGAGCTGAGGTTTTGACTTTCATCCAGGATGATCACCGGCCAGCGGGGGTGTTGTTCCTGGAGGCGTTGATGGATTTGAGCGACGTTGTCTTCGCGCCGGTTTGTCGGCTCGCTTCCGAGTTGGCGCGTTAACACCCGGATCAGGCCGGGGCCCCGCAGGGTGCTGTGGCTGTTGAGCAGCGCGTAGTACTCTTTATCGTTTAGTTCTTTGAGCAGTTGGCCTATCAGGTAGCTTTTGCCCACTCCGTTGGCACCGTAAATAAACCCGCTGTTGTGCAGGCTCAGCCAGTGTTGGAGCTTTTCGAGTTGGGTGATGAACCGGGGGCTGTTATAAACGTTTTTTGCGGATTCGGCGAAGGGAAAGCCGCTGGCTCCCCAGAGGCGTTTGGCTTGTTCGTGAAGATGCCTAGCAGTCATAGTTGCGGGAGTTGAAATGGTTGGCGTTGAGTTGTTTGTCACAGCGCGCGGCCTGTCCGTGGTAATCGTCTTTGTGCCAGATTTCGATGGGGCCGCCGCCTTGCGGGTCCAGTCGCAGCTGGATGCTTTGGCCGCGAAGGATCACGGGGACTTCCCACAGTTCGTTGGCGATGGAGATGGTGCAGTCCTGCCTGACTTTGCGTTGAATGGTTTTCAGGAAGTGCTGGTCCAGCTTTTTGTTCTCTTCAACGAAACGCAGGTGCGTGTTGTTGGCTTGGAAACGTTCGGCGGGGCTCTTGCCTTGGAGCGCGCCGTGGGGGCGGCGGTGGTAGTCTTGTTCGAGCCATCGCCACAGGCGTTGGTTGAGTTGTAACAGTTCACTTACGGGCTTGAACACCAGGCTTTGTTCGAAGTCTTTTTGCACGGTCAGGAAAAACCGTTCTATCTTTCCTTTGCTGTAAGCGGCGTAAGGCTTGGCATGCAGCAGATTGATTTTTAAATGGGCGCAGACTTCTTTCATATGGGTGCTGGTAAAGATTTTTCCGTTGTCGGTGTAAAAGGCATCGGGGATTCCCCGCCGTTTGATGGCTTGTTTGAAGGTGTCCATCAGGCACCAGCTTTGCTCTTGAAAGTAATACTGGGCGTGGACTATCAAGCGGGAATAGTCATCGATTATTGCCAGCAGGTATGTTTTGCGGGTTTTACCCAAATTGGTTTTTAAACCAATCCCGTGCATCGCATCGCTCATCCACAACTGATTGGGCAGGGCTTTTTCAAAGGCTTTGGACGGCCCGCCCGCACCGGCATGGTGCAAGCCGGCCACCAAGCTGCGGGCATCGAGCTGATGCGCCCGCAAATAACGGTAGATGCTGGAGAGCGAATAACTCCCCGCTTCGAAAACGCCTTCCGCTTCGAGGTGGCGAAGCAGGCTTTTTACGCTCAGGCGCGGATGCTCCAGGCGCAATGTGCGCAACTGCTCTTGCATGGTCAGCGAAAGGGCCTGGGATTTGCCGCAATCTTTACGCGGCAGATCAGGCCTTCGTAGCCAAGGTGCCGGTAGCGATAATACCATTTTTCCAACGTCGAGGCGCCGTAGTGGTGTCCGTCGTAATTGCGCCGGGCACACAGGTTCAAGGCATGCGATAACGGCAAGCCTTCTTCGGTTAATTGCAACACCTGCGAGACGGCACTGTAGCGGCGCAGACTCTTCGTATTCGGGTTTTTTGTGTTTTCGGTCATAGGCCGTCCCACTATGTGAAGCGTTTTTGTTCAGTCCAAACCACTACTGTGTGGAGTTCGCATTTTTTTTTGAACTTGCACAAAACCCTCCAATTAAGTCGGCTGATGACAGCTGTATTTTCCAAATACAGTGCATCGGTAGTGCCGGATCAGGTATGTGGTGGTTAATCGGAAACGCTTTTGGTTTTGCTTCCATAACCATTTTATGGCCTCCAGATCCGGCACTTCTTTTTGGGGAGGATCGCGGCCGAAGCCCAGGCCGGTCTCGCTGAAAAGCTTCCGGCGAAAACGGCCAAAACGTTTAACCATCCCCGTAAACATATCCGTGTGGCGTTGGAGCGATGGCGGGATGTCGCCGGATACCAACTCATCCAAAATATCATTGCCCAAGTGGTGATGAGGCTGCGCAAAAGCCGGCAGCATGCTCACCGTAACCGCACAGGCACTACAACGAAAACGGCGCACGCCAATCAGAAACTCGCTGGGCGAGCATAGGCTGAACACATAACGCCAATAATATCCCAAAACCGACAAGGTTCCAAATGCTTCGCATTTTGGACAACTGCACGGTCCGCGCACTTGCCGGTGAAGTTGACCTTCCACATACGACCGCACCTCCTCATAGTCCTCCGCGATTACCTGCATTCATTGCCAGTAAATGACTCCGGTAATAATACAAGCTCCTGATTCCACTCCCACACAAAAAAAGGGGGGGAACTACCGCTTTACATGCCAACCCTAAGCCAAGGCCTCCGCGTTCCACACATCATCTGGAAACTATTAACCGTCCTCAAAATATACTGACAAAAACCATACCGCATTCCACCGATTTTAGAGACTCGTAACAGCATAAGTGCCAATAAAAAGTGTTACCGATGTCCTTAGAAGATCTGTTACCGATGTCCTCGGATCATACCCCCCTTTTCCTATTCCGTGACCCCTTTTCCTATTCCCCTTTTCCTATTCTGACCCCTTTTCCTATTCCATTGTTTCTCTCTCTATTGTTTCTTCCTGAACATCGACCCTATTGTTTCTTTCCGGCTGAGTGTAGCGGCTGAGGATGAGGGTACGTCCGTCGGTGGTGGGGAAGTGGGCGTCGATCATCTGGATGGCGGCAAACTTATCCAGAACGGCTCTGGAGGTCAGCCCGGGTGCGTGAGCTCGCAAGCGGGCGTAGGGGCAAAAGGAAGGGCAAAAGGGGCCATTCCTTGATTCTCGAATTCTAACCTAATCCATAAGGTCTAGGTTCACTGCACTCCGTTTGTAGCAATTAGTTCAGCGACCCTTTCAGCGTGACAATAATAAACGCTGCCTGTTTTCTATAGGCTACTTCTCAAGCCCACAATCTATGCAGGCTTTTATCATAAAACGGGTTCTCACTCTTTTCCCTACCCTGCTGTTTACCAGCATCATTGTTTTCGCGTCCATTCGGCTAATCCCTGGTGACGTGATTGATCTGATGTTGTCGCAAAATGACATTTCGACAGCAATAGACCGGGAATTAATTGAAAAGGCACTGGGATTGGACAAGCCGGTCTACATTCAATATTTCAATTGGATTGGTTCGGCCGTCCAAGGAGATCTGGGCCGATCACTCTGGCAGAACACACCTGTTTCTGAGCAGCTCGCCCTAAGCCTACCCATCAGCTTTGAACTGGGATTACTTGGGTTAATGGTTGCATTGTCGGTCGCCATTCCCATCGGGATTTACTCTGCGATGAAACAGGATACGGCTGGCGACTATATCGCCCGTTCCTTTTCGCTACTCATGCTGGCCATTCCAAGTTTCTGGTTGGGAACCCTGGTTATGATATACCCGTCCGTGTGGTGGCGTTGGGCACCTCCCTTGGATTATACACCCTTCCTGGAATCACCCATTGAAAACCTGAAACACATGCTGGTGCCGGCTATCATTTTGGGATTGTCAATGTCAGCAGTCACCATGCGGATGACGCGCACCATGATGCTAGAGGTGTTGCGTCAGGACTACGTTCGCACGGCAAGAGCAAAGGGATTGAAAGAGAATGTAGTGGTCCTCCGTCACGCTTTAAGAAACGTACTGATTCCTATTGTTACTTTAATTGGTCTCCAGGCTCCCCTACTGATTGGTGGCTCGGTTATTTTGGAAAAGATTTTTGGGGTTCCTGGAATGGGTACCCTATTATTGGACTCAGTCTTTCAACGTGATTATCCTGTTATCACAGGTGTGTTCCTGGTGGTTGGAGTAGCCGTGTTGTTTATTAATTTATTGGTCGATCTGACCTACGGATTCCTGGATCCACGAGTCCGCAACTGAGGTGATAAATGAGTGATGCGATTATAAGCCAAAACGTCGAGGTACCATTGGCACCAATGCGCCGGGGAGTCATTTGGTCGTTTCTCATCAGGCTATTCAGAGATAAGCCGATGGGTGCAGCTGGCGGTGTAGTCTTTATAGTATTTCTATTCTGTGGTCTGTTCGCCGACGTGTTAGCACCTTATGGAATGAATGACACCAATATGCTGGTACGCCTGGAAGCACCATCATTGGGCCATCCGTTGGGAACCGATCATCTCGGACGCGATGTATTTTCACGTATACTCATCGCTGCTAAAACCTCGATGATTGTCAGTTTTCTTGCGGCTGGTTCGGCGACAGTGATCTCCATTATTCTGGGAGTCGTTTCGGGATATTTTGGGAAGAAAACCGACTTTGTGACTCAGCGATTTGTGGATGCCTGGATGACCTTTCCGGATTTGATCCTGCTCATCGTGGTGATTTCTGTAGTTGGCCCGGGGATCTTCCAAATCGTTTTTGTGCTCTCCTTGCTTTATGGCATAGCCGGTTCCCGAATCATCCGCGGTTCTGTGATGAGTATTCGTGAGAACATGCACACGCATGCAGCACAATCCATGGGGGCTCGTCCACTGCACATTCTCTGGGTTCACATACTTCCCAACATCATGCCCGTTGTTATCGTGTTGTTTACCATGCGGGTCGGTGCAGTGATTCTGGCTGAAGCAGGATTATCCTTTTTGGGGTTGGGTGTCCCACCACCTGCCCCGACTTGGGGAAGTATGCTCAGCGGCGATGGTAGAACTTACATGTATCTTGGTCCCTGGTTGGCAATTGCTCCCGGTGTCTGTTTAACCATAGTAGTTTATTCCATCAACGTTTTCGGGGATGCCCTGCGCGACCTGCTTGATCCAAGAATGAAAGGAACCCGGTGAAGGTGCATAAAATAATTACTTTGTTTTTCAACTTGTTGAAAGGTAGGGCTCGATCGCCGAGCGAGCCGTCATGGAACCGGCGGTTTGCGGCGAAACCGCCCTACCATATAACCTGGACTAAGTACAAATTGATCCAACGATTCCTGATTTTAACGCTCAGTTTGTTCACGTTCTCAGAAGCCGCCGACGATCGAAACGAAGAAACCCCTCAATACGGCGGTTCCATTAATGTGGGTACGGTCTACATAACCTTGTCTGCGTTATCCTGGGATCCGTCTGATTGGAACTGGAAAGGAAATCACGATTCGGGGCTGGTCCGGGAGCTGCTATTTGCGGGTGATCTGGAAAAAAGTAAACGCAAGGGAGGTGATTATTCATTTATCGCCGATGCCTACCTGCCGGAAGATTCCATTCGCGGAGAGCTCGCCGAAAGTTGGGAGTGGGAAGATCCACTGACCCTGGTGATTAAGCTGCGCAAAGGAATCATCTTTGCCGAGCGCCCCGGAATAATGAAAGCGAGAGAACTTGATGCTGAAGACGTTGTTTACAGCTACGATGTTGTGAATAAAAGCCGAAAGAAAATACCCACTTATTTTGATCATATAAAGGAGTTCGTCGCACGAGATCGTCATACCGTTGTTTTCAAATTCAGTCACTTCAACGCCGAGTGGCCCTACCGATTCGGCTATGGCTACTACTCACAGATCTTTCCACGAGAAATGGCGAATGTGGATATGAAGAACTGGCGAAACCTTCATGGATCAGGCCCTTTTGTACTGGAGGACTTCATCCCATCCCATGTGCAAAGGTACGCACGCAATTCCAATTACTGGGACAAAGAAAAACTGGGAAATCAGTCCTACCAAATCCCGTTTATAGACAAGATTAACTACCGAATCATCAAGGACGAGTCTGCCTACCTCTCTGCTTTGCGAACCGGACAATTGGATATAGTTGAATCGATACGGTGGATCGCGGTCGACCATCTTAAGAAGACAACGCCTGAATTGAAATGGAATCGCTGGTTGGCAACAGAAGGCACATTTCTGGCCATGCGTGTTGATACCAAACCCTTCGACGATATTCGAGTCAGACGCGCGCTGAATCTTGCGGTCAATCAAAGGGAAATCCTAGAGAAATTCATGGGAGGCCATGGAGAGCTTATGGCCTATCCTCAACATGCCGATTACGGAGGCTACTATCAACCGCTGGAAGAAATGCCTGAGTCGGTTCAGGAACTGTTCGAATATAAACCAGAGAAAGCAAAACAACTTCTCGCAGAAGCTGGCTACCCAAACGGATTTACATTTGAAGCCCAGGTAAATTCCAACAGCCCAGCTCACATGGAGCTCATCCCACTGATCGAGAATTACCTCTCCAAAGTGGGCGTAACCATGAAGATCAAGCCACTGGAATACGCCTCTTTCCTCTCAACAATGACTACCAGAACTCACGGTCCCGGTTATTTTATGCAGAATGGGCATACCAACCCGATCACCACACTACGAAAGAGTTTTATGTCCGGTCAGACCTGGAATCCTTCGATGTATTCAGATCCTGAATTTGATCAAAGTATCCTCGAATTAAACGCAGAGCGTGACGAAGAGAAACGCATAGAAATGGCCCGTGAGCTCACCGTCAAAATGCTGGATGAAGCCCCCTACGTTTGGTTGCCGACTGGCTACGTTTATTCCGCGTGGTGGCCCTGGGTAAAAAATTATGGAGGTGAACTGCGAGCGGGCGCCGTACGCCCGGGTCCCATTTATGCCCGAATCTGGATTGATCAAAAAATGAAGGAGGAGATGGGTTTCAAATGACCAAAACTCAAGAACCCACAATCAGCACAGAAGGACCGCTTCTTTCCGTTCAGAATTTATCGGTGTCGTTTAACACCGAGCGGGGAAAAATTCGAGCCGTAGACAATGTCTCATTTGATGTTAAGGCCGGCGAAACCTTAGCCATTGTCGGTGAAAGCGGATCGGGGAAAAGTGTTACCGCCCTATCCATATTGCAATTGTTGGGCGACTCTGGATCGATCGACAAAGGAAGCATCCTTTTTGAAGGGAAAGACCTGGCTCGTTTTGACAAAGAATCTATCCGCAAAATTCGTGGAAACCGAATCGCAATGATCTTTCAGGAACCGATGTCGTCTTTGAACCCAGTCCTCACGATCGGCAAGCAAGTGGCCGAACCCATTCAACTGCATCGCAACCTACCATGGTCAGAGGCGCTCGAAAAAGCAGAGGAGCTCTTGGCTCGTGTTTCAATTCCGGGACCAAAACGAAGGCTGAAAAGTTATCCGCACCAAATCTCGGGAGGCATGCGCCAGCGAGTGATGATAGCGATGGCGCTTGCCTGTCAACCTCGACTGATCATCGCCGACGAGCCTACCACCGCCCTCGACGTTACGGTTCAGGCACAAATACTTTCATTGCTGAAGAACCTAACCAAGGAGATGAATTCATCCTTAATTCTCATCTCTCACGATCTTGGGGTCGTAGCGAGATACGCCGACAAAGTCGCGGTCATGTACGGTGGTCGAATCATAGAAAACGCATCAGCGGTTGAACTGTACAAAAATCCGAAACATCCGTACACCGAGGGTTTATTAGCGTCACAACCCTCTTTACAAGGTAAGCCCGGAGAACCTTTACAAACCATTCCCGGTCAGCCACCCGACCTGGCAAACCTACCGGTCGGCTGTGCGTTTTCTCCTCGGTGCATCCACGTGCGAGACGAATGTCGGGCAAGTCCGCCACCTTTGGAGTTGGTTGGTCCAGAACACAAAAGAGCTTGTTTCGGTTATGGATAAAACAATCGATACTTTAATTCAAGTAGATGACCTGAAAGTTCACTACCCAATCACGGAAGGTATACTCAACCGCACGGTGGGTTGGATACCAGCCGTGGATGGTGTCTCATTTGAAATAAAACGGGGAGAGACATTTAGTCTGGTCGGCGAAAGTGGTTGCGGCAAATCGACAACTGCCATGGCAATGCTGCGCATGCAGCCGGTCACGTCAGGCCGTATCCTCTTTGAAGATGAAGATATTACGCATTACTCCCCTACCCGCATGCGGCCGATTCGACGACGGATGCAGATGATTTACCAGGACCCGTTTGGATCACTGAACCCGCGGATGAAAGTCGGAAGCATCATAGGTGAACCACTCAAAGTACACAAACTCCACAAGGATAAAAATAAATACAAAGCACGAATTCAGGAGTTGATGCGCTTAGTGGGACTCTTGCCGGATATGGCCGATCGTTACCCTCACGAATTTTCTGGCGGTCAAAGGCAGCGCATCGGTATTGCCCGGGCACTGGCTCTGGACCCCGATCTTATTATTTGCGATGAGGCGGTGTCAGCCTTGGATGTTTCCATTCAAGCACAGGTTTTAAACTTGTTAATGGATTTACAGAAGAAACTCGGGTTGACGTATTTTTTCATTTCCCACGACCTTTCCGTAGTAAGACATATCAGCCACCGCGTCGCCGTCATGTATTTGGGACACATTGTGGAAATGGGTGATAGAAACGAACTTTTCTCAAATCCCAAACACCCCTACACTCGGGCATTGCTCGACGCCGTCCCAACACCTGATCCGGAATTGGAATCCAATCGGCCACACCAACTGATCGCAGGCGAAGTTCCCAGCTTACGCAATCCACCGCCCGGTTGCAGGTTTCATCCACGGTGCCCGGTTGCCAAACCGGAATGCAGTAAAGTACGACCAGAATGGATACAGAATGGTTATACAAAAGTCGCTTGCCACCTATATACTGAGAATTGACTTCCCATTCTAAAGAATCCAGCTTCGTACTCCACACTTAATCAGAACTACAATAACGGTTGTCTTAGTTTAATCTCAGACTCTGTTTAACAAAAAAATAAGAAATATTATGCCAGGCCTCGAAAACCATCCTGAAATGTTCGACCTTAGAATGTCGGAAGAAGCCAGACCACTTCTGGAAAAAGTAAAAGCCTTCATCAAGGGCGAGATCGAGCCCGTTACTCACAAGTTCCATCAACTCGGAGAGGGTCGTGCAGAACGTTTTTCATATGTACCCGGACAGCTTGAAATCCTGGAAGGCCTCAAAGACAAAGCGAAAGCGAACGGGCTTTGGAATTTTTTCCTTCCAGACGACGAAACAGGCCAGGGATTAAAAAACCTCGACTATGCCTACATAGCAACCGAGCTAGGAAAGAATCGCCTGGCCTCAGAAAGTCTCAATTGTTCTGCGCCGGATACGGGAAACATGGAAGTGCTGGAACGTGTTGGTACCCCCGAGCAGAAGGAGCAGTGGCTCAAACCACTCCTGGACGGAAAGATCCGTTCTGCTTATGTGATGACGGAACCCGATCTGGCATCGTCCGACGCAAAGAACATTTCGTGCGAAGCCATTCTCGAGCGCGACGAATGGGTCATTAATGGGGAAAAATACTATGCCTCCGGTGCCGGCGACCCGCGCTGCAAGATTATGATTGTTATGGTACAGACCAGTCCCGACGCGGAACCATACAAGCGCCAGTCGCAAATCCTTGTTCCGACGGACAACCCGGGTGTAAATATTCTTGGTCCGATGCATGTATTCGGCGAGGACGATGCGCCGCACGGTCACATGCATATACGCTTTGAGAACTGTCGGGTGCCGAAGAACAACCTATTACTCGGTGAAGGTCGAGGCTTCGAAATTTCTCAAGTACGCCTGGGACCAGGTCGAATCCATCACTGTATGCGATCAATAGGCGCGGCTGAAAAAGCGGTCGAACTAATGGCAAAACGCGGCTTGACGCGTGAGGCGTTTGGCAAATCCATTGCCAGACTCGGCAAAAATGTTGAAGTCATTGCCAAGGCGCGGATCGAGATCGAAGCCATGCGTATGATGGTTTTAAAAGCTGCAAAAGCGATGGATGTTCTGGGCAACTCGGAAGCACGCGTCTGGGTGAGCGCCATTAAGGCCATGGTGCCTATTCGTGTCTGCGAGATCATCGACGAAGCGATCCAAATTCACGGCGCGACCGGAATCTCGCAATGGACGCCACTTGCGCGGATGTACACTCAGCAACGCACACTGCGCCTGGCAGATGGACCTGATGAAGTACACTGGTTTGTTGTTGGTCGTGCTGAGCTCGCCAGCTGGGCAGATGAAGCGGAAGGATACAATCCAAAGGAGGATTACATCGCTGGTTTAGAAGAGCAGACTTCATTTGATGGTCCTTAATCTGTAACAGGCACAACATTCAGATTTGCTTCCCCACTGGGCATACTATTCAGTAACTTAACTAAATGAGCTCAGAATCAAATATCCCAATCATTGACATGGGTCCTTATCTGGAAGGAACGGAAGGAGGACGCCAAAAAGTAGCCCAGGAAATTTTTAAAGCCGCACACGAAGTAGGGTTTCTTTACCTGAAGAATTTCGGGATGTCTGAGGACATGCTCGAATCCGCCTTCGCCATCGCTGACTCATTATTTAAGAGCGACGAGAAACTGAAAGTTCCATACAATGTGGATTACAACCACGGGTATGGAAAAATGCAGGGTGAAGCACTCGACCCTTCCAAACCAGCTGACCTGAAAGAAACCTTTACCTGTAGAAATCTTCTCCGCATGCCAAGTGGTGATGAGTTTTGGCCCAATCCACAATTCGAAGCATTCATGCGGATTTTCTATAAACGGATTCAAAAAATTGCTTCCGACGTGATGGGTGCATTTGCGCTGGCATTGAACCTGGAGCCGAACTTTTTCGATGACAAACATACCGGTCTGACTCAAACGCTGCGCCTGCTTCATTATCCTCCAGTCAAGAATGTAGTCGAAGGTCAGCTGGGAGCCGGTGCTCACACAGACTACGGCACATTAACGGTTCTGTTTCAGGATGATCGTGGCGGCCTCGAAGTGCAAAACCTGGAAGGCGAGTGGGTCTCCGCTCCACCCGTCCCGGGCACGGTTGTGATCAACACAGGTGACCTGATTGCTCGCTGGAGCAACGACTTCTTTAAATCAACTCCCCATCGTGTGGTACCCAGAGCTGCGGCCAAGAAACACGGTCGCCAATCGATTGCCTTCTTCAGTGACCCGGATCCGGAAGTAACCATCGAAACATTTCCAAGCTGCATTTCTCCCGAAAATCCGGCCAAGTACAAACCCATCTCTGCAGGAGAGTATATCCGGCAAAGGATTATGGCATCTCAGGCCGGGTAGACCATCTGAACTCAATCCTATGAAATACAGCTTCCAGAACGCTATAGTCCTCACAAGCTGTTTGCTTGTTACACTGACCTGCAATGCCGCATGGAATGCGGGAACAGCCAAAATCAAAATTACCCCTGAGCAGCCTCTCGTGATGTCAGGCTATGCCAGCCGAACGACGCCGTTCAAAACAGTGGAGCGAGATCTTTGGGCCAAGGCGCTTATTCTCGAAGATGAAACGGGCAAACAAGTGGCGATCATTACCACCGACCTGGCGGGAATTTATTCGGACATTTCTCCAGCTATTTATGCAGGTATTACCGAACGAACCGGCATCAAGCGACCCGATATTTTGCTCACCTGGTCTCACACCCATAGCGGTCCGAGGTTGGTGCTGAAAGACACACCCGGCTCGGGATCGAGCGAAAGCGATACACAAAACTCGATTGCTTATACCAAGCAGTTGCAGGAGGAACTTATTCATCTGGTAGAGCTTGCCACTCGAAGTCTTCAACCCGTCGACCTCAATTGGGGTACCGGTTTTGCCTCGTTTGTGATGAATCGTCGTCAGCGCACGCCGCAGGGCGTTCGACTGAACCCCAATCCCAGTGGTCACGTGGATCGAAGTTTACCTTGTTTAAAAGTAACGACAAAAGACGGCAAGCTCATGACCGCCCTGTTTCAGGTCGCCTGTCACAACACCACCTTGGGTAGCGATAATTTTGCGCTATGTGGCGACTACTCCGGATTCGCTCAAGAAGGTGTGGAGAAACAATATCCTGGGGCTAATGCGATGTTCATGACCGGGTGTGCCGGCAACGCCAACCCCTACCCTCGTGGAACTATGGAGCTCGCGCGTCAGCATGGTGCTGAAGTCGCGGCTGAAGTTCACCGATTACTAGAAGGCGAGCTCACTCCCATCGATGGCGCCATTACCACGGTTCTCGACAATGCTCGTCTAACTCTGCAGCCACAAAAACCCACCAGCGAATTGGAGGACATGGCTGCCAACGGACCCAGCTGGTTAAAGTATTGTGCAGGTTTTATGTTGGAAGCATTGAAGCGTGGCGAAACCCTTCCGACTTACTACGATGCTCCCGTATCGGTTTGGCAATTCGGAGAAGACCTTACCTTGGTCTGTATGTCCGGTGAAGTCGTCAGCGGGTACGTCCTGGCCACACAAACGTCCATCGGCCATCAAAAACTATGGATCGGTGCGTATGCTCATGATTATTTCGGCTACCTCCCTACCGCACAAATCCTTCGCGACGGCGGCTACGAAACACGCGGACTTTTCAACGGCCTGGGCTGGTTTTCCGAACAAGCGGAAGAACAAATGATGCAAACCATAACCCGCCTGGCCAAAGAAGCGGGTCGGCAGTTTGAATAAAAGGAAAGTAGCCTATCCTGAACCCGTCCACAGGTTTCCTCTTTCAACTCATGGAATTCCTCAAGACAAGGTTAACCTTTTGCTCCTGGCCCTTTTTCTTTAACCACTGATTTCACTGATAAGCACTGCTATGGGATATATTGTCAAGACGGTTTCGATTGTTTAATCCATTGGTGAAATTGTATTTGTTTTTTGCTACCTT
>JAQBYJ010000088.1:5000-23202 GCA_027622555.1 Verrucomicrobiota bacterium | reverse complement strand
AGCAGACGGAAAAGTTCTTTAGTTATTTCTACCTGCATGGAGACGATTCGGTGGAAAGTTCGTTGGGCAAGTATGGATTTAGTAAAAATGATATCACCGATGTGTTTCTGACACACCTCCACCATGATCATTGCGGTGGTTGTATTAATTATGATAGCTCAAGCGAGCGCTCGATTCCTGCTTTTCCAAATGCCACGTATTGGAGCAATGAGGACCACTGGAATTGGGCAGTTAATCCCAACCCCAGAGAAGGGGCGTCTTTTATTAAAGAAAATATTCTTCCTATTCAGGAGAGCGGCCAACTTAAATTTCTAGCCGAGGGAGAGCTTTTTCATCCAGGTGTCGAAGTATTGTGGGTGCACGGACATACAGAAGCTCAAATGCTACCGAAAATAAAAATCGATGGGAAAACATTGGTATTTACGGCCGACCTGGTTCCTTCCGTTGGGCACCTGCCGATACCTTATGTGATGAGCTATGATGTCAGGCCGCTGGTGACTATGGAAGAGAAGTCCAAGTTTCTGGATCAGGCTGCGGTGGAAGACTATTTCCTTTTTCTCGAGCATGATCCTGTCAACGAACTCTGCACCGTCCAGCAGACCGAGAAAGGTGTTCGCCTCAAAGAGACTCTGAAGGTCGAAGAGGTATTCGGAGAATAGGGACCATTTGGATTTAAACGTGGATCAGTCTGTAAGCATCATTCCAAAACGACCTGAAGCAATACTCTTCGATTTAGGAAGTACGCTGCTTCAAGATAGTAACTCAGGTGCACTTAACACCAGGGTTCGGACTCTGTTGAAATCCGAAACTTTTGCACCCTATGTCGAGGAAGGCTTTGATCTACCGACTGCTCTAGCAGACGCGATGGAATCTATGTATCGAGGAAATCTTGACGAATTTCATGTAAGGAAGTGGCTGGAGTCTCATCTTATGCTGATTCATCAAGATCAAGCTGAATCCCTGGAGCGTGCTATCCGATCAACTATTATTTCCTACTCGCCACCCCAAGACGCCAGTCGTGTGCTACGAGCACTCATGTCACTAGGCATTCCCATGGCAGTGGTCAGCAACACCATCTTCAGCGCAGATCTTTTACGAAGTGATCTTGAAGAGCATTCGGTATTGGAGGCATTCCGCTTTGTCGTTTCGAGTGCCGAATTTGGACTGCGCAAACCGCATCCACAGATATTTAAGGATGCGGTCAAACAACTGGGGTCTGGACCCTCATCGACCTGGTACGTGGGCGACCTATGGGAAAACGATGTGATGGGTTCCACCGCGGCAGGCTTGGTACCAGTTTGGTTGAACGCCCATGCTAGTATTCCGGATGTGTCCGTTGCACATTGGCGTGTGAGGAATTGGACGGAGTTCGGAGAGTTGGTGGGAGTTTAGAATTTGTTCTAACATCCCAACAGTCGCGAATAAATTTGCTAATTAAGAGACCGGACTCGCATCCAAATGTAGGAGCTGCTTTAGCTGCGATTTCATCTTATAGATGCCAAGCTGGGACTTGGCGTTCCCGGAATCGCAGCTAAAGCAGCTTATGTAAGAGACCTGAATTGAAATCAGCTTCCTCAGCCAGTGCAAGGCGAACCTGCAAAGAGGTAGTTGGCCGCAGCATTGGCTGGTCAGGAAGCTTTGAATTGAAAGGAAAACAATGACGGGTCAAGGTCACTTTATCGCGCAATGCCTTAATCAAAGCTGCAATGCCAAAAATGCATTTGTTGGAGACCAGGCTTGTGCGTGTTTTTATTCACTGCGTTTGCCTTTATCGCCTGAAAGAGCCGGCCGGTTTGAAGCCGGGATTTCTTTACTTGGCCATAAGCGCAGGCAACGCATTTTATCATAACCTTAACCCGTCATTAAAAATGAACATCACCCATAGCATAGGACTGGACGTCCACAAATCAAGCGCCCGTTATCACATCGCCGACAAGACCGCCCACCGGGTCTCTCAGGGGCCGCTCAAAGCCACCAATTCAGCGGTGCAACAGTTGCTGAAAAACCTGCGGGCCGATCCCGCCACCGTCCTGGTGGTGGCCGAGGCGACCGGTATGTTACACCTCGACTTTTGCGAAGCCTTCCAAAAATCCGGCTGCCAAGTCGTGGCCATCAACCCCCTGTACGGCCGCAATCGCAGCGCCCGTAACGCCATCCGCGACAACAAAACCGACCGGCTTGACGCCGAGTCCCTGGCCGAGCTCGGATTGAGCGACCGGGAAGAGTTATTGAAACGCTTTGCCTACCACTGCCCGGTCGAACGCTTCGAACTGCAACGCTACGTCAGCTCAAGCAAAATAATCCGCAAGTCCTTGACCAACATTATTAAACACACCGCCACCACCGTGCACACCCTGTTCCCCGAACTCGATGAACTGGGTCTGGACATCACCCAGGTCAGGGTGCGCCGACTTCTGCGCGAGCATCCATCACCCGCCCGCATCGCCGCCCTCGGCCTGGCCGAACTTCGCGGCTATGTCGGCATCAAGGCCGCCGAACTGAAGCAAGCCGCCGCCCACAGTTTTGCCATCCCGGCCATGAGTGCCGCCTGCGAGGACGGACTGCTGGGCCAACTCCTCGACACCATCGAGCACCTCAACGAGCAGCTCAAACAAATGGATCGCAAGATAGACCAACTCCTCCTCGCCTGCGCCGGAGTCCAGACCATACGCCTGGCCCGCAGCATCCCCGGTTTTGGTGCCAAAACTACCCCCGCCATCCTCGCTTTCATCTCTGACGAACAGCTCCAATGGGGCAACAAGCGTACGATCGCCCGCAAGCTCCAGGCCCTCTTCGGCGCCGATCCCCGCGTCAAAGAATCGGGGCGCTGGAAAGGCACCACCAAGGTCTCAAAACGAGGGATCGAGATCGCCCGCACTGCCCTCTTCCAGGCCGCCTTCTGCGGCATGAAGTTTGACCCCCAGCTCAGGCAGTACTACAATTCCCTAAAAGCGAGAGGCAAACACCACAAAGAAGCGATGATAGACCTCATGCGCAAACAGCTCGGTAGACTCGTATCCGTGCTGGTCAATCAAAAATCATTCACACCCATTATACCCCGATTATGACGTTTTTTATTGATCTATCCTTATTGCCTGTCTCCTACATTTTGACATGCGAAAGTAGTTGTAGGAGTGACCTTGGTCGCGAATCGAATACCAACGATGTCTGCTGGATTCTTGCGAGCAAAAGAGAAAAGAGCTTGTTCTTGTATTTCAGATACCCCGATGCTTGCGTCGGGGAGTTTCATTTTTTGAGTGAAATAAAATTTCACTTGGTATCTCACTTGCAAGTGCGCCACAAGCCGGATAAAGCATTAAGAAGACAATCAATCCCATCTTATTTCTTTGAAGTTGATAGTAACAGCACTCCGGCAGGAAGCTCGACCCTTGATCGATGCATATGGCCTAAAACAGGATCACTCTTCCCGGAGAATTCCGATATATGCGTCAGAAGACACACTACTTGTTATTAGTGGAATCGGAAAACTTCACGCCGGGATAGCAACGACTCACGCGCTTCACTTATCGGGGAATCCATCTGATTGCCAAGTTTTCAATGTGGGAATGTGCGGAGCGGTCGTGGATCAGGTTGTATTAGGAGAGGCAGTAGTCGCACATAAAATTTGGGATCACGCCAGTGGGCGTGAGTTTTTCCCTGATATGGTGTATAAGCACGGACTTCAGGAAGCAACCTTGGGCACCTTCGATAAACCCGTGACTTCCGGGAGCCGGTCCATACTCGCCTGCGATATTGTGGACATGGAAGCATCGGGCGTTTTCCAAGCTGCTCAGCTTTTTATTCCACCTCATCAGATGTTTTTCCTTAAGGTGGCTACTGACTATCTAGAATTCTCCTCCGACGATTACGGTCAAATGCTACGGTATTATGAACAATCTGTTGAAGATTGGCTTCCGGTGCTAAAAGGGTACCATCCATTCAATCCGCTTGATTCTGTAATCACCGATGAAGAGGAAAGTGTTATTGTTTCTCTGGCTGAGAGCATGCGCTTGACTCAAACTCAAACACACCAACTCAGGGATGCCGCACTTCGATTCCTTGTTCGAGGTGGGACAGATCTAGATATTCTTCGCCTCAAACTTGAATTGAGACCTGTGCATAAATCGCTTCGAAACCGGATGTTTGAAACTATTATTCAAACCCTCGATCAGTAAGTATGTTGTCAAAACGGTTTTCACACGTCTATTTGGAAGAGGGAGCCGAAGCGTATCCTCTTACTCGGACCATTCTGGACCGACTACCCAATGCTACCGTTGTGAGTGTGGCAAACTATATGGATGTCTTCGGGCGATCGGGTCAGGATTTTCAGGTTCAAAAGCAGAGCCCAAAATTGATCCTGGCACGGAAAAAGGATAAGTTCATCTATGACGGTTCGATGGCCAGCCAGGATTTCGGTTATAGAAATTTCTACTACAATTCACTGCTTCTCAACTGCGTTTACAATTGTGACTATTGTTACCTGCAAGGGATGTATCCGAGCGGTAACATGGTCGTTTTCGTCAATGAAGATGATTTTTATCAAGCGACCTTAAAGGCCATTGATTTTCGTGCATTCCCAGAGGAACCATTGTATCTTTGTATTTCTTACGACACGGATCTTTTAGCCTACGAAAACGTGGTGCCTTACACGACCCGTTTTATAGAATTCACCCGTGAGTATGAAGATATGGTAATCGAAATCCGTACGAAAAGCGCCAACTGGCGGCCTCTTGAGGACGTGCTGCCCAATGAGCGCTGTATATTGGCGTGGACCCTTTCTCCGCCAGAAGTCGCGCTAAAATATGAAAAGTTTACGCCGTCTCCGGATCAAAGAATTCAGGCGATCAAGCAGTGTTTGGACCGCGGTTGGCCTGTCCGTCTTTGCTTTGATCCGGTTTTAAAAATAAACAACTGGGAGGAAATTTATCGGTCCTTTTTTAAAGATGTTTTTAAGCGCTTGCCAGCGGATAAAATCCGTGATGTGAGTCTCGGCGTTTTTCGAATGAACGCGGATTATTTTAAACGTATCAAAAAACAGCGGACCGACTCCGACATCTTATTTTATCCTTTTGAAAACAGCCAATCTTTTGTGTCTTACCCTCAAGTTGAGCGATCTCATATGATCGAAACGTTGAAGGCGGTATTGCTGAATTATTTACCGACTGAAAAAATTGAAACATGGACATAGCCATTGTAACAGGTGCTGACACCCGAACCGGCCTAGCGATATCTCGAAAGCTCATTGAGATCGGGTGCCGCGTCTACGGTCTGGTAAACGATATTAAATCCTTATCGCTTGAACACTCGGACTTCGTTCCGGTTACTTGCGACCTCACAAATACGGAGCAACTTACGCAGGTTTTTGAGGAGATACTCGATAAGGAGAAGGACATTTATGTGTTGGTTAACCACGCCAAGTGCCTTCATTTGGCCCAGCATGAGAAGCAAGAGTTAAACGATCTGGAGGCCTTGGTTCGGACCAATCTCCTGTGCCCGTTGATTTTGACACGTCTGGTCATGCCTTCTCTTATTCGTCTTAGGGGTTATGTAGTTAATATTGGTTTCCCCAATTCATTGGGTACTCAAAAATTGGGGAGTGCCTTTCTATCTACGGAGCTCGCCCTACAGGAATTTTCGGAACGACTTTTCGAAGAAGTCCGGCAGGATGGTGTTAAGGTATGTTCTTTGGTTCTCGATACTGCCAATGCTGAAGCCATTTTGGGCGAAGGGTTCAACGAGCGAGATAATCACGACCTTATTGTTAGCGCCGAAGCGACTGCCCAAGCGGTTGAGTACGTCGTAAGCCAGAAGAGTGATTCAGTGATATCACGTCTTGTGGTTAGGCCACAAAAGCGTGAGCCGGATGCGAAAGATCGAATTTCAGCCAGAAAAATTCCGCAACCTAACCCTTTCATTGTCAGGAAACCTGGGGGGAAAGTGGTGATCGGGCGTCTGCAAAAAGAAGTTGAACCCGAATCGATCAAAAAGGCTCCTGCAACTTACATGGATATTGCCCGCGAAATGGCTGCGGAAGAAGCGCTTAATCCTCAACCCTCACGCAAACGCGGAGATATACGGGAACTTAATCGCGATGCAGAATCCGGATCGACAAGCGGTGACTCAGGTTCAAATACAAGCAACGACAAATCAGGGCCTCAGCGAAATCGAAGGCGCCAACGTAGGCGCGGTCGCCGCAGAGGGAAAGTGGATTCTCAAACTCAGGATTCTGGTAACCGTAATCAGGACACAACTGCTTCACCTCAAAGAAATAATTACGAAAAGCCTCAATCCCAGCAACAGGTTCCAATACGAAATCAAAGCCAGACTCCTGCTCCTGAGAATACCGATAATTCAAGAGTAAAAGATCAAAAGCTGGCGAAAAAACGACCCACAAAGAATGTTGTTAGAGCAACACCAGTTGGGGAAAGGCCTACAAGAAAGAAATCTCCGTCAGCAAAGAATACGGCTGCTGTGAAATCAAATGATCAAAAATTCTCCAAAAAACCACCGACGAAGAAAGTTGCTAAAGAGTCGCCGGCGGAAAAAAGTGCGTCGAGATCAGTTCCTGCAAAGCCAGCAGTGAAGGTAAAGCAGGTAGTCGAACCCCCTGTGGGGCAAATGTCTGTGAAAGAAAAGATTCCCAAGAAACGAATCGTCAGAAAAGTCGCGAAAAAAACGCCAAAGAAGCCGTCGATCTCTAAGCCGAAGGAGTCTTAATCGGCCAAGAGCCATTCGGAAGCCAGACTCCTCCATATGATTCAATCTTTTTGAGGGTCATGAAATAGCACCAAGCTTTTTCTGATGCCTCAGTGTCATTCTCTTCTTTAAATACAGATATGCGTTTACGGTAGTATTCGTTGAGGTCCTCAGTTCTTTCAGGGTCATAACCCTCCAACATGTCGAGTTTGGCTAATACTTCTGTTTCAGGATGGCTGAATCTCAAAATGAAACCACGAATCCTTGAGCCTTTTTCCTGGAGCGCTCCAGGGTACCCCAAGTGAGGAAAATCAAACAGGCGTCCGTCAACAAAAGCTTCCTCGGTCTCGAAATGGAACGAGCCACAAAAGCGATCATGATAAAACCCACCTGGCTTTAGGGTCCCGTAGACAAATACGCAGGCTATTTCTTTGCTCTTCATTGAATGAATTAGGCATTGAACGGTTTAAGGATCTCATGGCCATTAAAAGTGTTGATGAAGGTATATTTTTCAAATCTTCCAAGAAATTCCGAGGCGATGTTTGGCTCCTTTTTACTAATTGACCTATAACCCCTTGCTTCTATGTTTTCCCACCTCTTATGAACCGGGTGTATATCAAGACTTACGGCTGCCAAATGAATGAGCGCGACTCCGAAGCAGTTGCTGCCAAGCTTCGTGGTCGTGGGTACTCGCTGGTCGATAATGAGTTCGATGCGGACGTGGTTTTATTGAACACTTGCTCCGTTCGAGACCAAGCCGAGCAGAAGGCCATTGGAAAAACCGGTTATTTGGGTAAGCAAAAACGAACCAACCCAGACTTTATCATCGGGATTATGGGTTGTATGGCGCAAAACAGGGGCACTGAGTTGGTCGATAAGCTTCCGGACTTGGATCTTCTTGTCGGCACTCAAAAGTTTCATACCATTCCGGATCATCTGGATAACATCATAGCTACCCAAAGAGGCCTTGGCCCACGACCATCCACTATTGTAGATTTGGACGAAGAAGAAGGTTCCCAAAACACTATCCGGGAGCATTTGTCCGACGAGCGCCAAGTATGTGCGTTTGTGTCGATTATGCAGGGATGCAATATGAATTGTGCTTTCTGTATCGTGCCCAAGACCCGAGGAAGGGAACGTTGTCGCCCCATTGAAGAAATTGTGGATGAGGTCGAAGAACTAGCCGCCAGAGGGACCAGGGAAATAACCTTGCTCGGCCAAATCGTTAACAGCTACGGCCGGCGTGAAATTCCGTTTCGCAATAAAAAGTCACCCTTTGTTCAACTTCTGGAAAGGGTTCAGGAAGTTAAAGGCATTGAACGTATCCGATTCACTTCCCCTCATCCGCGAGGTTTCAAGGAAGACTTGGTGGAAGCTTACCGCGATCTTTCCAAACTTTGCGAATATGTCCACTTGCCTGCACAATCAGGATCGAACCGGATGTTGAAATTGATGAATCGTCCGTATTCGCGAGAGCGGTACTTGGAGATTGTTGATAGTCTTCGTACAACGATTCCCGGAATGTATTTCTCGACAGATATCATAGTCGGGTTTCCCGGGGAGACGGAAGAAGATTTTGAGCAAACTTGCGAACTGTTCAAAGAGGTCTCTTTCGATATGGCCTATGTTTTTAAGTACAGCATCCGCACCGGCACCCCTGCGGCTGATTTGGGCGACCAGATCCCTCAAGAAGTGAAGGAAGCTCGTAATCACCGCCTGCTTGGCTACCTCAGAGATTCTTCCCTGTCTCGGAATGAATCGATGGTGGGATCTATCCAGGAGGTATTGATCGAAGGCAAAGCAAAGCGCGGGGACTTATACGTGGGTAAAACGCGTGGCTATCGCAATTGCCTGGTGCCAGCGAATGATCGACTCATTGGTGAACTCGTCCAAATGAAAGTTTACCGTGCGACTCAAAGCAGTCTTTATGGTGACCTGATTCTTTCAGGTGTTGATGAAATTAATAAGCCTGCGCCAACATTTTCAAATTCTCTCTTATGAATCTTTCACTTTTTACCGCTACCATAATCACCGGCATTTGTTTGGTTCTCGCTGGAGGCCTACTTTTTTGGAACGACAATTCGATATCGAGTCTCACAAAAAGTCTGCCTCGATCCCGTCGATTCACCATACTCGCATTTGGAATTGGAAGCATTTGGTTTATCTACAAGGTGTCACAACTTGGAGAAGCAGATTTTGGAAACCATCGGAATTTACTTATGGGTATTTTTGGAGCGATCGCAGTATTATCATACTTCTACGTACCCGATTTCTTGGCGGTTCGCGGCGTTTGTATAATCTGGTTGCTTGCCGCCACCGAAATGTTGAGTTCGGCCTTTGCTCTTTACGATATAACTTCTCGTTTGTTTCTCACGGTTTTCGCCTATTTTCTTATAGTTCTTTCGATTTATCTGGCGGTTGTACCTTATCGGGCTCGCGATTTTTTTGATTGGTTATTCATGAAGGACAGGCGACCCAGGCTTCTTGGAGCTGTCCTGGCAGGGTACGGCGTGATTTTGAGTATAGTTGCCTTCGCTTACTAAGAATGTTTTAATTTGAATTCGAATGGGATCTCCAGACAAAGACCTTGCGTTGTTGCTGATTTTGGCCGGCCCAACCGGAACCGGGAAAAGTACGCTTTGTTCAAGAATGACGGATAAGTATGGTCGTATTCAACGGGTGATTACTTCAACCACTCGTTCGCCCCGAGAAGGGGAGGTGGATGGCAAGGACTACTTTTTTTTTAGTGAAGAGGAGTTTGATAAAAAATTGGGCGAAGATGCATTTTACGAACATGCGCAAGTTCATGATCATCGCTACGGTACTTTAAAATCAGAGATCCAAGACAAGTTAGCTCACAGTATTGATCTAATCATGAACATCGATGTGCAGGGAGTGGCGGCCTTTCAGCGGGAAGCGGAAAAAGACGCTCTTCTAAAACAACGATTGGTTACCATTTTCTTAATGCCTCCAAGTCTTGAGGAAATTGTACGGCGGCTAATACACCGTGGGAAAGAAGATCGAGCAGCAATGGATCGCCGCCTTGAGTCAGCTCGAAATGAAATGCCGCTTTGGGATACCTATGACTTTTGCCTCATCAGCGGCACAAAAGATGAAGATTTTTCCAAGGTGGAAGGAATCTGGAAATCAGAAAAGTTACGAGTTGCCCGGCTGAAGTAGATCAAGAAGAGAAGACCGGCCAAACGATCGATTCCTGCGTTAAACAAGCTGCTGATTTCGCATGTCCGTCCCTAAGGGCTACCTCCAGGTATCCACTGGATCCCCAATAGCTGACCGGTGCCGCCGTTTCTACATCTCCAAAGGTTTCTGCTATAGGGAAGAGTACATCTTCAACTCGAACTCCAAGAAGTTTTCTAAACTCAATGTGTTCTTTCGTGAAATTGGTAAGACCGTTTCCAAAGCGATCAAAGTAAAGGATCTGGCCATTTGGATTTTCGGTCAGGTTCTTTGGCTCAGGAAAATTTAGCTCAACCACTTTCTGGACCTGAGGTCCTGCTTCTTGGATATGAGCCCCCGATGCAAGCTTGGCACCAGCCGGAGCAAAAATGTCTCTACCATGAAATGTGGAACTTCTTTTTGAGCCCATCCAATTTGGAGATTCAATGCAGAAAGCAGCACTTGTAACCAGTTTGCTAATGGTTGGATATAAGACACCGTTGTTGGGAGCGACGAAAAAGTAATTTCCTGCTTCCATGGTTATAGCTTGTCTGTCAGTCCCAACGCCAGGGTCTACGACCACCACGAAAGTTGTGCCCGGCGGGAAGTCATCGTAGCATTGGCGCAGGACGAAAGCACCCTCTTTAATAGATCCAGGGCTGATCTCGTGGGTAATATCTACAAATCGAACTTCCTTGAAAACCGTAATTGCGGTTGCTTTCATGCTGGCGACATACCAATCGCTTGTTCTAAAATCAGTCAGGAGCACTAATAAGCCATTTGCTTTCATCATAGTTTTTGTTTAGAAATTTGTCTTAATCGTTTCAATCTAGTACCACATGCTTCATAGGCAAAAAGTCTTTATCCCCTTTTTTAGATCCTCTATAGATTTTTGAATCCGCAATCTTTTTGTTCACGTAAAAGTCTATCTAACCAACAAATACTGATGAAAAACCCTAAATCAATTTTCCTACTGTCGTTAACAGCTTTCCTTTTCGGATGCTTGAGTCCACTTGTTGCCCAAGAAAATGCAGAATCTGAAAAAGTGACTTTGCTCGTCGTGGTTTCTGACAGTCTGATATCGCACCGTGCCTACCACAACGATTTGGATATGTATCTCAGAATCAAAAATAACTTTACCAAAGCCTTTGAGAAAGAAGATTGGCCGGTAATTCTGAAATTCGAACGGTGGAGCGCGAGTATTCCCGACGATGGACTTCAGCTTCGAATCTGGTTCAAAAGCTTGGAGGAAGAGACCTTAAACGACCTCGTCTTTCGCGCTTGGGTTACGCTTTTGGAAGATGGCGAGAAAACGGATTTTAAAATCATAAAAGCGAGGACTTACCCTCGGCCCGGACGTCACCCACAAGATAACATGGATGAAGTCATTCTTTTGGCCGCAGAGGAGGTGGCCAAAAAGCTTAACGAACACAAGTTCAACAAACCCTGATTGAGCCTGGGGCTGGTTTTGGTACCGACCAGCCCCTTTTACTCGACTGTCCTAGAAACATAATTACCGAGATGACTCTTACCATTCAGCACGAAGCGGCCTTGGAAGAAGCCTGTTTGCTGGCACAAATTGGTGTTGGCGATTCTCATGCGTTTCGGAGGCTGTATGATCGGTACTCTACTCCATTGTTTTCACTTGGACTTAGAATGCTTAAGAACCCTTCTGAAGCTGAAGAAGCTTTACAGGATACTTTTGTAAAGATCTGGAAGAATGCGGCTTACTATGATGCTCGAAAGTCTCGCCCCTTTACTTGGGCCGTCACTATCATGCGCCGAACCTGTATTGACCGAATTCGGAAGTTAAATCGTGAACCCGAAGTAACCACTTTCGAACCTGAGCAGGATCAGGAATGGGCTACGGCAGAAACTGTCCGCGAATCCGTCGCCCTCAATGAAACGCGCAATCAAGTCGAGGAGGCGCTAAAGAATGTCCCGGCTAAACAAAAAAAAGCCCTGGAACTCGCTTTGTTTTCCGGCATGACTCATTCCGAAATCGCGAACTCTCTGGAGCAACCCTTAGGTACGGTAAAGTCCTGGCTTAAACGAGGGCTCTTTCAACTTAGAAATTCTTTAACGGAAACAGTTTTATGAACGAGAAGACACAAGAATTAGCCAGCCTTTACGTGTTGGATAAATTGACGCCCGATGAGCGTTCTTCATTTGAGAACCTATTGGAAACGGATACGGAATTGGTTCTATTGCTCAGAGAGCTTGAATCTGCTGTCGAAGATCAGGTCCGGGATCTCCCTCAGTATAACGCTCCGGATGGGTTGTTTTCAAAAATTCAATCTCAGGTGCAACCCTTTCCACAGGTTGCGAACTCAAAACCGTTTATTACGATCTCCTGGGCGAGCTTCGCAGGTTGGGGAATGGCAGCAGCTCTTCTATTAGGCGTAGGCCTCACGCTATTTGTTACAAACCGTGATGGCCCAATTGCCGGTGCTAACAGTCAGCCTGTTTTACTGATTGTAGGTATGAATTCGGATTCATCGGCCTTTAAAACGATCCCAACAGTAATACCCGAAGATGAATTTGAAAACTTCGTTCAACTCACTCAAATGGCTGAAATTTTTTGGGCTCATCCAGAACAGCTTCCTGCCACCATAAATAATTCTCCGTTGGCAAACACGCGCGGGAGTGGCTATGCCGTCTTTGATCCTCAAAGTAAGCATGGTTTTATCGCTATTCAAAATTTGCCGAGACAAGAAAAGGGGAAGAACTATTTTCTTTGGCTGAAAGATCCTAAGGCTAACGTATTGGAATGTGCCGGGATTATTCCGCTTCTGGAAAAAAATGAAGGACTTTACTTCTTTGAGCTGGAGGATAATTCTCCCATCTCAAGTGCGCGGGTAGCTTTTTTCGTTACTGAAGAAAACACTTCGGAGCCCAAGCTGAGTCATCCGAAAGGAGAATTAGTCTTAGGCAGCGATCGCATATAGTGATTCCGTTCTTACGCATTACTTTGCACGTAAAAAGCCAAATGCGCTTCCGCAGATTCCTCCCAGGATGTGTGCGAATTGGGAGACGCTGTCTTCTTCAAACGAAAGCGCAAATTCGTTTCCTAGAAAAATGATGCACACTAGAATAAACGTTAGTGGCACGGTTTTACGCTTCACGTTTACCAATGAGCTTAGGACAATAAACATGAACACGATGCCACTGGCACCCAAAAGCATCCCTTCGAAAAAAAGCATGTGAAGCAGCCCCGTGATTGCTGCTGTAATTACCGCCATGGTCGCGAGATCCCGTGTCCCGTACTTTTCTTCGAGGATGGGGCCAATGAGAAGTATGATGGTCAAGTTGCCCAACAAATGCGGAAAATTAATATGACCGAGGACGTGCCCTATTAAGCGTGGATAGGTTAACAGGTCTGAAAAACTGTCGCTTCCATGAACACTAAATAAATGGAATGTACTTTTACCATCGGTCAATCCCGATGCCAAAAGTACCAATAGGCATATTAGTGAGTAGGTAAGGACAAAGGGAGCATTGTAGGTTATTTTGATGGGTGCATTCATGGCTGACTCTTGACAAATGGCAGGTCTCCCCTGCAAATCAACTCCACTTTTTTGTTGTGGACACCCTCAGGTCAAATACTCCCGAATCTCTAGATCCTTCGACCTGGCTCGATTCCTATGGAGATTACCTATATCGTTACGCCATGATGCGCGTAAACAACCCCTCGGTTGCTGAGGATTTGGTACAAGAAACTTTTCTTGCCGGGATCAAATCACTTAAAAACTTCGGTGGACGATCCACTTTGAAGACCTGGTTAACCGGGATTCTCAAATTTAAAGTCATGGACCATTATCGAAAGAGCTCCAGAGAGAAAACGTTTACACAATTAACGTCATTCTACGAAGACGAAGAGAAAGATCATTTTAGTGATAACGGGCATTGGTTGCAGGGAGATTTTTCCCCGGCTGAGTGGTCGGCCGAACAATGGGAGAGTATTGATCGGAAAGAATTTATGACTCAGTTTTTGTTTTGTGCCGACAAGTTGCCCCTAAAGATTAGACAAGTTTACCTGATGCGTGAGGTCGACGGAATTGAAAGCAAAGATATCGTGGAGCAGCTTGGTATCACGCCACAGAACTTATGGACCATTTTACACCGCGCACGAATGGCTCTCCGGAAATGCCTGCAGGATAATTGGTCTGCTCCAGATAAAAGACTTTAGCTTTCGTCGTCTGGTTTTTGCGATGGGGCCTGCATCATTGCACGAATCCTCGCCCGGCAATCATCGGTGAGTTGTTCGTCCTTCAATTCCGCCAACGACTCACCTTCTGATTTTACACTATCGCTCACCATTTGGACTTGGTTGGAATAATCTACACACCAACTACAGATCCAACCGTGAATGCGCATACCAATTCGCTCACGCAAGTTGAGTTTCCGGTCAAGCGATTGAGATGAAAGTCGTGCCATATCTCGGCAGCACGGACACATCGCACCGATCGCTTTGGCGAACAGGGGTTTCATTAATTTTCCAAATCAGGTTTCTGCAGTCAATTGGCGAACACAATCTGGTGTCCGACGATTGGTCGAGGCTTTCCTAAAAGCCTTGCTGATTTTTTTCGGATTTTTGGAACTTGGGGTGATGCGAGAGCACATCGATTCCTGTTTCTGCCCCTAAAATTAATTAATCACGAATGGTTCCTGTAGCTTTTGCTTCAAGAAATGATTCGTAGGTCTTCTTTATGCCTGTGTTTAGATTTATTTTTCGTTCCCAACCTAAATCTTTGATCACAGTGACATCGAGTAATTTTCTCGGTGTTCCATCGGGCTTGGTTAGATCTTGGATAATGGTCCCGGTGTATCCCACCGTTTCCTTAATCAAATTTGCCAATTCGAGAATGGTTACTTCTTCGCCGCTTCCCACATTCACCCAGTCGGGAGGGGTTTCCAAATTCATAAGAAAAACCGAGGCATCAGCCAGGTCATCCACGTGTAGAAATTCCCTTTGTGGGGTTCCTGAACCCCACATTACCACTTCTGAATGGCCTCTTTCCTTTGCTTCATGGAATTTCCGAATGAGGGCCGGGAGGACATGAGAATTATCCAAGTTATAATTGTCTCCTGGACCATAGAGGTTTGTCGGCATCAGGGAATGAAAAAGCACTCCGTGTTGTTTCCGATAAAACTGACAAAGCTTGAGACCTGCTATTTTGGCTATCGCGTAGGGTTCGTTGGTAGATTCCAGCTCATCCGTGAGCAAGGAGCTTTCCTTGATTGGCTGTGGTGCAAATTTGGGATAGATACATGAACTACCTAGAAAAAGGAGTCGTTTCACTCCAAACTCGTAGGCGGCATGAATCTGATTGGCCGCAATAACAAGATTTTCATATATAAAATCCGCTGGGAAAGTGCTATTTGCTCCAATTCCTCCAACCTTCGCTGCCGCAATTATTACCGCGTCGGGTTTTTCTAGCTCGTAGAAACGACGTACTGCAGTTTGGTCCGTAAGGTCTAGTTCTTCTCGGGTAGCAGTTTCAATCTCATCGTAACCGAGAGATTCAAATTTTCGAACGAGAGCTGAACCGACCATACCACGATGGCCAGAAATATATACTTTCCAGGACGGATCCATAGATTGAAAATTGTTAAACAGCAGATGCTTGTTTAACAGCTAATTCTTTTCTAGCTAATTGAAGGTCTGATTCAACCATAAGTTTTACCAGGCCTTTGAAATCCGTCTTGGGTTCCCAGTCTAGTAGCTTCTTTGCCTTTGAAGGGTCGCCTATCAATAGCTCCACTTCAGCTGGCCGTTCATACCGTTTGTCGTAGTCAACGTATTCTTCGAAATCCATATCAAGAGTTGAAAACGCCTCCTGACAGAACTCTTTGACTGAGTGAGTATCGTGAGTTGCCAGGACATAGTCATCAGGATTGTCCTGCTGAAGCATCAGATACATCCCTTCGCAATATTCTTTTGCGTAACCCCAATCTCGCTTTGCATCGAGATTCCCTAAATAGAGTTTGTCTTGAAGACCCATTTTTATCCGCGTTGCTGCACGGGTAATCTTGCGGGTTACAAATGTTTCACCTCTGCGGGGAGATTCGTGATTGAAAAGGATACCATTGCTTGCATGCAAATTGTAAGATTCACGGTAGTTAACCGTTAGCCAGTAAGCGTATACTTTAGCGCACGCATAAGGACTTCTTGGCCAAAAAGGTGTTTTCTCTGTTTGTGGGACTTCTTGAACTAATCCAAACATTTCAGAAGATGAGGCTTGGTAAAAACGGGTCTTTTGTACCATGCCTGCTTCGCGAATCGCTTCAAGGATCCGGACGGTTCCCAGGCCGACGACGTCCCCCGTGTATTCCGGGATATCGAAAGAAACACGAACATGGCTTTGCGCTCCAAGGTTGTAGATTTCATCGGGGTGTAAATCGTAGAGCAGCTTCACCATTTGTGTGGAATCCGCTAAATCACCGTAATGGAGGTGCAAATTGGTGTTTGCTGTGTGCGGGTCGGAGTAAAGGTGATCTATACGACCTGTGTTGAAAGAAGAAGAGCGGCGGATAATGCCATGTACTTCGTAGCCTTTTTCAAGAAGGATTTCTGCGAGATAAGATCCATCTTGCCCGGTGATGCCTGTGATGAGTGCTTTTTTCATATAAAAATGAAATAGTTATACTTATTGGATATTTTGGTTACTGAGAAAACGATAACACAGTGTTTTAAAACTGTCTTTACGTAAAAACGAAAAAAATATTTAACTATTACCGCAATATTAGGAGTATTTACATTCCTTTGATTTCTCAGATGCAAAAAACATCGTTTAGCATGAGCCAACCTGTGGTAGCTGTTTTGTTCGAATCAGAATTCGATTCAATGGTTGAGCTATTTCGAGGGATCCAGGCTCATGCCGAAGCGCTGGGCGTGTGGCGGGCGATACCTTTAAATATCGGCGAAGAGGAATTACTGGGTGAATTGGTTGAGCATGGAAATTTGGCAGGATTAATTGGAGGCCTGGTAAGCGATCGCTGGATCGAGTCTCATTGGCTCGGTCGAATGCCCTTGGTCAATGTAGAGAATCTTTCTCTGATTAGTCGGGCTCCTTCCGTAGTAGTGGACGACGAAGAAGTTGGCCGACTGGTAGCTGAAAAGTTCCTGTCAGCAGGATTTGAGAATTTTGCCTATGCCGGATTGACTGGAAATCTTTTTACCAAGCTACGTCAAACTGGGTTTAGCTCCCGCCTTGAGAATAGTGGGAAGACGGCTGTGTCTGCACCGCACGGTTGGGTTACACGGCCTCTGAGAGTTTGGACGGAATGGTTGCTTTCTCTTCCAAGGCCAATAGCTGTGTTTTGTGCCACAGATTATACCGCCCGGAGGGTTATCCAAGCTGCAGGAATAGGCGGTTTGAAAGTGCCTGAGGAAGTATCAGTTGTAGGCGTCGGTAATATATATAGAGACAGTTTGTTTTCTGGGGTGCCAATTGCCTCAGTGGAATTACCTTATTTTGAGATTGGGAAAGAAGCAGGAAGAGTAATTGATCAATATCGTCATGGGATTATCAAAACTCCGGAAATTATTAAGTTTTCACCTGTAAGGCTTTTGGAAAGGGCTTCCTCGCGATTTAGCAAAGTTGAGGATGTGGCTGTAGCCAAGGCGTTAGATATAATGCGCGCCAGATTTCATGAATCTCCTTCCATCGATGCTGTTTCGCGAGAAACAGGTGTCTCAAGGAGACTTCTAGAGCAGAAATTCCAATTGAGTCTTTCATCTACCCCATACCAGGAGCTGTTGAAAATAAAGATGGATCGAGTGTGTCAATTGCTGGAACACACAGGAAAGAGGATCATTGAGATTTCTCAGCTTTGTGGATTTTCCAGTCAGCATCAGTTTTCTAATTGTTTCAAAAGGCTATATGGGATGTCTCCTCGCGCTTTTCGGGAATCACTTAGAAAAGAGTCATAATGAACTATTTGAAGCTGGTTTTATGAAGATCACAATTTCCAAGGTTAACCGGTTCAATAAAGGCTCGTATTTGGCTTCAGATGATCTCCTCAAATTTTTTCTTTTAAAAATCAACAAACATGAGCTTTTAGACTTAAGGATAGTGAATAAAGGAGCATCCGAATTTAAACCTAAAGAGATAAAAGGAAGTTCTGGGATGAACAATTTCTTAAATTCGAAGGAGTCGTATTACGCTACACATCAGTCCGGTAGTGCTTTCTTTGTGTATTAAAGTGGAGAAACTAAACCTTCTTTGAGTATAAAATGATTGATTATCAGAACTTAATTAATCTGTTATTATATGAATAACAGCGACTTATAGATTTGATGAAGAAAGATTTGAAAAAAACCTTG
>JAQBYJ010000087.1 GCA_027622555.1 Verrucomicrobiota bacterium | reverse complement strand
AATCCTGTGTGTCCGAATCCACCAAGAACTTTTATTTGTCTCAACTAAAGAAAAACTGATTATTCAAAGTGCCCTTTAGTCTAAATCCGTGGATTTCCTTTACCTGAGATTTCTTTTAAAAGCTATCCGAGGAAATAGCCTTATGTTTTCTCTCATAATTGCTTTGGGGTTTATCGGATTTTCAGTGTTTGGAGAAATACGCTCTATCTTTCATGGAGTCGGTTTTGCATGGCCACTCGCCTGGATAGTTTCTGTGCTGTTCGTTGGCTACCTCGCAAAAAACGAGAGTCGTATAAAACTGAGGTCCAAGTTCAAACTTTACCTTTCCCTCAGTGTCATCGGATTTGGAATTCTTTCCAGCTACATTTTAGGGGCCTACGAAAATGCCTTGTTTGATGGGATTCCGAAATATGATCTAGACACCTCCCCAACTCCCATTCACAAGCGGAACATAGGACCTAGGGGAAAATAAAAAGTACGCGTCAGTCTTATTTATTCCGCCTCAACCAGGGTTTTAATATTTACCAATCCCGTCTCATATTGTTCACCAACCAGTTTTTCGAACAATATTCCAAAATAACGCTTAATGGGATTCCCGCTAAATTCTCC
The DNA here is from genome assembly GCA_027622555.1 of Verrucomicrobiota bacterium. NCBI lineage: Bacteria > Pseudomonadati > Verrucomicrobiota > Verrucomicrobiota bacterium. Next base: position 23,166 of record JAQBYJ010000087.1, on the reverse strand, counting down.
CTTGAAGCTCCAGGTCAGGGTAAACCTATCCTCGTTTGGAACCAGAGTAAAAGTTGCATAAGAGGGACTATCCTCCCAATCCTTGAACTTCAATTCACAGGTCATCCTGGTAGGCGATACATACTCCGTTATCCGCATACTGCCCTTGCCAGCCTTTTCTCCAACCCACGAATTACTTCCACCTACTCCTGAAGTGGACGGGCCATAAGTCGTTTTCATGCCTGGATCCATTTCGTTCCAGGGAGACCATTGCGGCCAATTCCTTAGTTCGCCAATCAACGGGAACACGTTCTCCGCTGGAGCCTCAATCTCAATAGACCTTTCAAAATAGTAGCTTTTCGGCAGAAATAAGGATCCCAGAAATACCACCAGAAAAATCACACTGATGACCCCAAGAATAATTTTAAGTATCTTCATAAGAATGTGAGCTTATAGTTACAAAATCCAGATGGTTTTGACAAGATTTTGGTCTGCTCATTGTTTAGCTATGCTTTTGCAACTTTTCAATCAATGCTGGGTAAATATAGTATTCAACAATTCTCATATGCATTACAGAAAACTCATTAATCTGGCCCAATGGGGCCCATTCCTTCTCTCAATCCTTGCGGGCTCGCAACTCTCAGCACGAATTGAGGATAAAGTTGAGGAGTTTTTTGCCACTAATGGGGCTGGGGTTCTCACACTCGAACTGGAGTCCTCCAGAATAGAAATCGACACTTACGACGGTTCGAAGGTAACAATAGCCATCACCCGCAGCTTGAAAACGGGAGATCGAGATGATTTGGAAGATGAATTGAATAAAGTGGATCTAACCTTTGAGCAAAGTGGAAATAACATCCGCTGCGTCCTCCGCTACGAAAACAAACAAAGCGGATGGAGCTGGTTTGGAGGTCGCAGCTCTCGACTTAATTTCATGGCCGTAGTAAGAATTCCCCGTACGTTTGACGTTGATGCCAAAACATCCGGCGGTTCCGTTGACCTCAACAATCTCCTGGGTAATGCAAAACTGCATACTTCAGGAGGCAGCATCGCGATGGAAAACGTGGATGGCAATGTAACGGCAAGAACTTCCGGAGGTGGCATTCGTGCAAAGGATTGTACTGGTGATGTTGAAATGAAGACCTCCGGCGGATCAATTAAAGCCGAAAACGTTGACGGCCATGTGATAGGTAGAACTTCTGGCGGGAATGTAACCATCAATGACATCAGGGGTAATGCCGACGTTTCGACCTCTGGTGGATCTATAACTCTCGAAACCGTTGCGGGTAATTTGATTGCCTCGACCTCGGGAGGCAGCATCAAAGCAACTATCGCAGGTCAACCGTCAAAGGACTGCAATTTGAAAACCTCAGGCGGAAGCATTTATATCTCCGTTGCCTCGAACGCCAATCTACAGATCGACGCATCAACCTCCGGTGGAAGCGTTAAAACCGACTTATCTTTGGCCGGAGTGGAAGCAAAGCGCTCATCTATGAAAGGCCAACTAAATGCAGGTGGCCCCATCCTAAAAAGCCGAACCTCTGGTGGATCTATTCATATAAACTCGATCTAGCCTCTGCAATATTGGCAATAAGTCGCGACTGAATCACAATAGTGTAGACTTGCCATTAATTCGTGGGTGAACTTGGTTACTTCTCCTAACCCTAGTCCACTCAATTATATGAAATGTCTCCCTATTTTCTCTATCACCATTGTTCTGTCACTTTGCATCGCTTGCTCTGCAGTCAAAGAAGATTCCACTAATACCGTTTCACTGTTTAATGGTAAAAACCTCGATGGCTGGGAAATCCAGAACGGTGGTCAATTTTCCGTCCAAGATGGTGTGATGAAAATCAACAAAGGCACCGGTTGGCTTCGGTCCAACGGCACTTATGGAGATTTTACCATGACGATGGAATTTCGCTTCCTCGAAAAGGGAGCCAATAGCGGAATCTTTGTTCGAACAGGAGCCACCAGTAAAGACGACGAGAACGGCTGGCCAGACAACGGATATCAGGTGCAATGCATTGACGAAACGGTGCATCAGTATCCACTCGGATTCATCATCCCATACGGTGCACCTGAATTTCAATCAAAGTCCTCCATTGAAGCCTTGAAAAGTGTCTATAAACCAGCCGGCGAATGGCACAGCTACGAAATCACCTGTAAAGGTGATACCATGAACATAAAACTCAACGGGGCCGTCATAACAACCGCTACCAGTATCAAAAACCTTACCGGGCACGTAGGAATCCAGGCCGAGGATGGATTGCTTGAGTTTAGAAAAATCGAAATAGAGCAGCTCTAGATTAGAGTTTGTTGCGCCGTTACCAGTAGGCATGAAAAGCATTCGCACGTTAACCAGTTCAATTCTCCTGGTGTGCCTTGCATCCATCAGTCAATCGGGTTGTTCACCAGAAACCCCGAATCCACTAGTGGGTGTGTGGACGGTGACCAACATAGTCGACCTCGATGAAAAGACCGAAAGCGATCCAGGTAATATGCATTATATTTTGACCGAGGGATTCATCATGACAGTTGGAGGAAAGGAGGATCGCCCGGTGGTTAATAAGAACTTTGCTGATATGACTCCTGAAGAAGTTCTGTCACAACTACCTGCTGGAGGCGGTTTCATGGAATACCAGATCAAGGAAGGAAAAATCCACAGAACAACCCGGTATGCCCTATCCGAATACTTTGAGGGAAAACTGATCGTTACTGAGTTTGAAGTTGATTCGAACAATCTGGTTTTTCGGGACAACCATCACGCCGATGGTCACCTGAGGTAATGGCATATGGTTCGGGTGGAGTAGAATGAATCGAGGGGCAAGGGCCGAAGGACGAGGAGAAAACTCGCAGCTACAAAAAAGCCTTCAAACTATACAATCTGAAACCTGAACACTGAAATCTGCTTAGGACTTCTTGCTTTTGACCTCTCTTAATTTCCCGTCTCTCACCCTTCCTCAAGAAGCTTAATCAATCCTGCCAGCAACTCCTGGTTTTTGGAGGCCAAATCACTTTCCTCGCCAATATCGGTCGATAAATCGTACAACTCCCAATCCGCGTCTACGGCATTGCGAATGGCTTTCCAATTTCCCAGGCGAATCGCAACTTTCTCACTACGGGATTCATTGTATTTCCAAATCAATGGAGAAAGCCGTTTTTCCACCTTACCAAACAATGCAGAAACGAGCGACATCCCGTCGACATGATCAGGAGTTTTCACACCTGCCAACTCACAGGCGGTTGGCAACCAATCCCAGAAAGCGGATGCAAAATCGGAACGGGTTCCTTGTTCTATCCTTGCGGGCCAACGAGCGATCATAGGGACGCGAATTCCACCTTCATACAGATCACGTTTGTAGCCTTTCAGTGGTCCGTTCGAATCAAAGAACTCATGATCATGATTTCCTTCGTGATGCGGTCCATTATCAGACGTAAAAATCACCAGGGTATTTTCGTCGATTCTTAGCTCTTTTAGTAAAGTCATTATTCTTCCTACATCCCGGTCCATATGAGTAATCATCGCCGCAAATCCTTTTTCCGGATTCGGCCAGTCTTTTTCCTCAAACTCACCGTAACTCGGAACTTCCATTCCATCCTGCCAAACGCGTCCACCCTCGTTGTTCGCGTGAGGAATCGTCCAATGAACATGCAGGAGGAATGGGTTCTTGGCATTCGTTTTTATGAAACCAAGAGCTTCTTCAGTCATCACATCGTGTGAGTAGGTTTCACGGCCATTTGCTATTCGGCCCCTATAGGGTTCGTGAGTTGGACCTGCCAGGTTACCTTTCAAAGGAATTTTTTCGCGATTGCGCCACAGGTAAGGCGGATAAAAATTGTGTGCGTTACTCTGGTCCAAATAACCCATCCAAAAATCAAATCCATGATCATTGGGATGACCTTCCTTTCCATTAAACATGGCCCACTTACCTACTCCACCTGTTATATACCCGGCTTCCTGGAGCAATTCACCCACGGTCACATCGGAGTCCTGCATCGCGTAAGGGGCATTTCCTGTAATGGGTGCGTGACTAGGTTCAATTCCCGTCCACAGTGCCAGTCGGGAAGGACGACAAACCGTATTCCCGGAATGGTAATCAGTAAAGATTCTACCCTCCTCCGCCAATTGATCAATGTTCGGCGTCTTAAACATCTTTTGGCCAAAACAGCTCAAGTCACCGTAACCCAAATCATCCACCATAATGTAGATAATATTGGGCTTGCCCCAAGCAAGGCCAAACGAGAACAGGAGAAATAGAAGGACAAAACGAAGAGAAGAAAGCATAATTGATTTGGATAAATATTCAGCATCAAGATCACTCATTGCGACCTTGAATGGCAAGATAGAAGAGCCCTCAAGCCAACTGCCGGAGGGGTCCTCAAATGCTTAAATAAAATGAACTATTACCAGGATATCCGCAAACCTGTAGTCACACCCAATCCACCGGTGTATTCCCCGCCATCTTTTGCGCTATCCTTCATTTTGGTACTCTTGACGCCCGTTTGCCATTTCAATTTGTGTCCGTAAAAGAACACATTGAAACCAGCATAAAGCTCATCGTATTGGTCTCCGCGACCCGAAACGACGCTGCTTTCATAACGGCCCAGGCGAACACCGTTCGGATTGTCACTCCCCATATGGGTGTAGCGAAATACGAGTTGAAGCTTTTCGTTTAGATAAAAGAAAGGCATCGCTGAAAAACCCCACAAATCGCTTTGGCCTTTGTGACCATCTCCAAAGGACAGATCAGTCCAGAGTCCCCAATTGCCGTCTTCCCATTTTGATACCAAAGAAATAACTTCTCCAAAACTACGCGTGTTCGCCTTCGCGTGTTTTTCGTTTTCAACAATATCCAAACGAATCAACGCGCTGTCGATTCCAACGCTTTCAGAGAAATCTCGACCTACCGAAACCAGGCCAAAGTAGCCGGCATCAAAATGGCTTAGTTCCCCGTTGCCATCCGTTGAGAACACGCCCGCATCGTAGAGCCATCCATCGTCCGATTCTCCGGACACACTCACCCCAGTAAAATACTCAGCAGTAAACCACAAATTGTTGGTCAGGTTGCTCCGTTGAAGAGTAATAAGACTTTTGGATGAAGTCGCTCCATCGAGCGTAAATCCAGCTGACTGTTTTCCTATCTTGATGGTCGCATTCCCAAGGGATCGCGACATGTAGGTATCCGTAAGACGGTTATAAAATTTGCCACCGTTGAGGTCCAGATCTGCTTCTGAGTGAAGTGTCCAATTTTCGAAGACCGTTGATTTGAAGCCAAAGCGAAAACGACGCCACAACGTGTCATTTGCGTTTCCTTGATCGGAATCGAAGGAGTAAGCCTCCCATTGTAAACGTCCACTCAATGCAAGATTCTGCATGAAAGGGTTGTCCGCGTTCTCGTAGAGTTTGGCGTTACTCCAGATTTCATCGTAATCCGGCTCAGCCGAGAGCCAAGTACCGGAAATAGCCAATAGCATTAATACAGGCATACACACATCGCGGCGCCCAAAGGATAATAAACAAGCAAGCATAGTTCAGTTATATTGTTAGATTTAAAAGCAACGGATTATGTCAAATAATTTTGATTCCGGTGTCACAATCAAGAAAATATTATGTAACAGGAATGTTTCAGATTCGTAACAAACAATCATCATCCGAGACACAAAATCTCCAGAATAATATGTTTCAACTATTTTCTGTTTGTTGCATTCAAACCTTCCTCATAGCTTGACCAAATGAAACAGTGCTCAGTCCTCATCTTGTTGTTGCCCACTATTCTATCAGCTGGACTCAGTCAGCAGGTCGATGAACTGGCCAGTGAAGTGGCTCCACAAGTCATTCAATGGAGACACGAGATCCATGAAAACCCGGAGCTTTCAAATCAGGAATTTCAAACAGCGGCCAAAGTAGCTGAACACTTGCGAAATCTGGGGTTCGATGTTCAAACCAATGTAGCCGTAACTGGAGTTGTGGGGGTCCTCAAAGGTGGAAAGCCAGGACCGGTTGTCGCTCTGAGAGCCGACATGGATGCATTACCGGTAACCGAAAAAACAGGCCTTCCTTATGCATCCAAAGTGAGGACCGAGTACGATGGTAAGGAAGTCGGCGTAATGCATGCCTGTGGACACGATGCCCATGTGGCAATTGCCATGGGAGCAGCTGAAGTGCTCGCGAGAATTCGAGAAGATTTACCTGGAACAGTAAAAATGATTTTCCAACCTGCGGAAGAAGGCGCCTGGCCGGCCACTATATGGGGTGCTCAACAAATGATTCAGGAAGGGGTGCTACAAAACCCGAAAGTAAATGCCATTTTCGGGCTCCATGTTCGCCCAGGTGAATCAGGCACTCTACTCGTCAAACCGGGACCCATCATGGCCAGCTCAGATTTTCTCCGCATCACGGTCACAGGAAAACAGACCCATGCCGCTATACCCTGGGGAGGGATTGATCCGATTACCATTTCAGCGCAGATCATTCTGGGTCTTCAGACGGTGGCAAGTCGCCAAGTTCCGATACTCGAAAGTCCTTCCTTAGTTTCGATTGGTACGATACAGGCTGGAGACAGAAACAACATCATACCAGATCAGGTTGTTATGACCGGGACCATCCGCACTTTTGACCACGCTGTTCGTGCAGCCTACCACGAAAGAGTAACCCGTACTGCGGAAAAAATTGCTGAAAGTGCCGGAGCTACTGCGGAGGTCTACATTGGCTCAGATACCGGCTACTCGCCGACAATCAACCACCCTGAACTCACAACCGCTATGACCCCAACCCTCTACCGGGTTGCGGGTGAAGGTAAACTGCTTGAAAGTATCATGACCACCGGAGCTGAGGATTTCTCATTCTTTCAGAAAGAAATTCCGGGCATGTTTTTCTTTTTAGGAGTGACACCGGAGGGGGTGGATCTTGAGACCGCAGGGGTCAACCACTCACCTCTTTTTCTGGTCGATGATGACGCCATGATAACCGGAGTCCGAGCGATGTCACACTTGGCCGTGGATTATATGTTGCAGAACCAATAAAGTACCGAATCTCCATTTTCAGGTGCTGGTTACTTCAGGTCAAAACACTGGCTCAGGCGAAATGATTTTTCAGACTCACCAACAATGCGTTGTAAATCGGATTACAGAACTCCGCGACAGCATTAGGATCCCGGGACTCATAATCCGAAGCCCATTCGATACACGTCAGGCCACCCACTGTTATAGGGTGTAGTTTAACGGTCCCAAGGTAGTTGGATACCGCATCTTTACTTACCACGCCTGGTCCATCGTCGATGCTATAGTAAAAAGAATAACTTTCAGCATCCACGTGCAACAGCGTTTCGTGAAACAACTCATTTAGAATTCGTTTCGACCCCACTTCTGTTCCGTCAAGATCACCTACAGGAGTTACTGAGGTTATTACACCTTCAGCCCAGTTCATATCGTGAAAATTCGAGATAGTGCTCCAAACTTTTTCAATGGAAGCATTGAGTACGGCGGAATGATAACAGCTCATAATTTATAAGTTAGGGAAAATTGATTCCAGGAAGATCTCTTCGATCAGAGGTATCCAATTGACCCAAATTCCAATCAACTTTAAACACCGAGTTTTATCGCATCGGTGAAAAATCAGTTGGTAATAAAAACGGAGATTTCACGCCTCCTTGAATGGTCAATCCACCTCCTGCTCTTTCTTCCGAAGCGGCACGAGCGACAACCCAATCTTCATCCTTACGGAACCCATCAAAGGCGGTGGTCCGTAATGCCTCATCCTTATGAGCCACGATATAAATCAGTGTATTCGTTGCACCTTCCTGATCAGCCATCGGGTGAAAGTAAGCAATATTCTCAATACCATGTTTAGCAAATAAACCGATGGTGTGATCACTGAATCGGGCATCCAGATGATTGAGCTTCCCTTCATTCGCGGTGTAGGTGCGAAGTTCAAATAAACGCGCAGGATCCGATTGAATCTTTTTAATGGGCATGGAGTACTCCGTGGCGTTCATGAAAACGCGCTCCACTTTGTTCACCAACTTTCCATTGGTGGTAGACGCTTTGTAGGCAGCCTTCCAATTAGGATCATCAAGAAATGCACGCCACATGACTTCCTGGTCCAATCGACTTGGGTAGGCGATAATGTAAACCAATGTGTTATCAGCATTATCCTTAGGTACCCAGTAACCAATATTTTCTATACCGTGCTTTGCAAAAAGAGCACAGGTATGATCACGGAAACGGGCCAGGAGATCATCCAGTTTACCCTCATTGGCAAAATAAGTGCGCATCTCAAATACACGGGTATCATGAGCACTGGCGGCAAAACCCAGGAAGAAGTTGGATAGAAGGAGGGCGATGATGATTGAAGAACGATGTTTCATTCGGTCCATTAGATACAATCAATACAAACAGTCAGTCAAAATATTGCAATTACACCCACAATTCTCCCTGGCTCGGAATTTGCACATCCTTCAAACTATTTAGTCTGAGTCTGCAGACAAAAATGGCCAGTCCCGGAAAGGACTGACCATTGAAATTCTTAATGGGACCAATTGGCCCAGACCCTACTCTTCGTCAGGAGCTTTGTAAGCCTTGTGACCCTTCTTTTGCTGGTCACGAAGTTTCTCGATGATTCCTTCAGCTTTGCCGTTATCACCTGCAACAAACGCCTTTTCAAGATCAGCAAGCAATCCGACGAATACTTCCATTTCCTTTTTAAAGCCTTTAACGAAGTCAGCTTGCTCACCTTTTGGCTGGTCAGCTTTCCAGGCAGGTTCGTGCTCGAGTCCGGCAAGGGCAGCTTTGTGCATTTTTCCAGCGAGGGCAGCAGAAGCCGCATTTTTGGAAGCGTCACCAGCTTGACGACGTAGAGTGCGGAAGGCCTTACTGATGGTTTCCATTTGCTCACCGAGCTCGGTATGCTCCCCATGATCTTCATGAGAGGCAGCGTTCAGAACGGAGAAGTTCATTCCGCCAAAAGCGATAAGGAAGGCGATAACATTAGAGAGTAAACGTTTTTTCATATGGTGATTAAGATTTGTTTTGTTTGAAAAAGTTCCGCTAGGGAGTCAAAAAACCGAACGCTAATCAAGATTCTTTGGTTACTAATTTTATTCCGGAATAATTCAGGTAATCCTCAATTATTTAAGAAAACTGGCACAAAACCCATTCGACTCACAGACTTTCTGATTCGGCCAAAATTCCTTTATAAATTTCCTTAGCTTGATCGTAGGCGAGTTTTGCTTCTTCAAGTTCTGATTCACGGATTTGTCCTTTCTTGGATTCCCAACAAACATCGACAGCTTCAATACACCACTGTGCGCTGCGTTTACTTGCTCGAATGGGGTTTCCCCCCACTTCGACAAATACGGGATTCGTATGTGCGCTTGGCAGGATTCTCACCGCGATCCAACTGGACTGCTCGATAGGGACATCAAACTCCAGGTGCTGTTGCAAACCGTCTGCAACTATTTCTTTGGTAGCAACGACAGCTCCGTTTACCACCACTTCCACGGGCACTTTACGAGTATCACCTATTCGACAACGTTCTATGTGCCAGTAGGGTTTATTGTCCAGCCGTTCATTCTGTAATTTCCGTGTTTCTTCTGTTATCTCAGCTTGAAGAAGCGCAGCCACATCAAATCCGACTTTAACAGTTCCGGATACGGCCAAATCCAACTGACTGATTTCACCTGCTGATCCCGGTTCGCCGACGGCCACATCATTTACCTTAAAATTAATAATATGACTCATGCCGTCTCCAACATAACTGCGGCCATCTTTAAGACCCTGAACCCAGGAATCAAAATTCAGATCCTGGTCTTCATCCAGTTTCACATAGATCCGCCCTAATCCGACTTTGTCGCCGTAAATACAGGGAAAGTCGGTCTCACCAGAAATGCGAGCCCGGAAACCACAATTCAATGTATGGTACCAGATATTCAATTCCCAAATGGGCGGAGTATCTACAGACGAAATAAAATCACAAACATCGTGAGCAACCGCGACTATGTATTCATTGGCACCAATTCCATCAAATGGTGGCATTGCATAGTCTGGTAGTAAATCAGTTGCCCGTCCCTGCCTCGCTTGTCCTCGACCAGGATTTCGATATGGCATCGTAGCAAGCCTTTCCCCATCCGGCCCAATATCGGGCAAGCCAAGCCCCCAACCACTGTGGCTGTAACCGACCACCCCACCCTGATCTTTCCCCCATTTTAAAACAGGCAAGGTCCAGCTGGGCCATTCGTCTACCAATGTAGTTCCGGGATAATCGTCTTCCTTCAAACGCAGCAAACAAAGATGGCCAGCGTGTGAGGAAGGAAATCCACTCACCTCCACATCATATCGCATGAGGTAGTCATCTTTGGACAGTGCGGAGATCTGTCCTTCAAAATTATCCTTTTGCGCATACCAGCAAGGGCCCCAGGTAAGTACACAACCTACATTGAGATCTTCTCCCAAAATATGTCGCATCATGTCTTCAGCAGTCACACCTTCGGTCGGATTTTCATAATGAGCGCAACCGGCGGCATGCACGTGATGATCCCCTGAATACCAACTTTGGGTAGCCATATGAATCCATCGCTGAAGCTTGAAATTCGCGGTCTGCCTTTCAACTCCATCCTTAACAATTAGCTCCGAATCCTGCGGAATATATTCAGGTCCACGAGAAACCGTAACACTAAACTTTCCTGGCGGCAATAACACCGACTCTCCATCAGCCCGGTATACTTGATCGTGAAAGAAAAAATCGGGGGCAAGACGTCGTGCCGGGTTCGGATACACACGGCCATCTTCGTCTTTAATCACAAACGCTGCACTCGTTCCTTTTCCATCGAAGTCTTTAACTCCGAGTATAACTTCAACCGCCTGCTCACAATTAAATAGAATCGCAGTCTCATTTCGAAAACCTATATCCTGAGTCCCCTGTCCCACGTGGAAAGCCAATGTAGCTTCTCGATGCCCAACATCCCTACTATATAGCTGAATGATGCGGTATTCCAAAGCGAGGCCAGACAACCGTGGATTTAATGGCCGACCATTTACCATTTCAAGGTCGAGCCAACGCTGAGCCACATCAGCCATGGAAATATCCATGGAAGGTGCATTGGAACCGGTGCTCCTACGATACTGGGGAGCGGCGTTCGGGCTTTCGGCAATAAGCTGAGGCGTTATGCCCGCTTCGTTATGCACTTTGACCAAAAATGTCCGCCAACCCTGTTGAACCAGTTTCTTTTCAACCGGACCCGTGTCCACCATTACACGGCTTTCCGGATTGATGTGAACACTGGCAACGCAATACCTGTCCAAAATAGCCTGGATTCCAGTTATCACCATTTCTGCATCCGACTCCTTCACCAGTGCTTGAATTGATATCAAGTCCTCCTCTCCCAGTGGAGCCCCTACATAATCCAAAGCTTCCAGTAATCGACGTGTAGCCGAAATCAAGGGTTGGGCATCTACTTTAGCGACCGGCAAAAAATCAGAAGTATCGGCACTGATTGAGGTTATTTTATTCTCTTTCGACTTCTTATTTTCATAGAGCGTTTTCCCCAAAAATAGAAAGACGTTGAAAATAATAAGTATTAAAGCGCCCCATAGAATAGGGTGCGTGCCTTTCCGAGGCGTGGGTGTTTCTTCAATATCCATAACAACAAAGTGATTATGTTAGTTAAGAAACTGTCGGCACCTTGGCGATAAAAATAGCTACTCAGCGAAAAATGCTGAGTAGCTATAAAATTAAAATGTCCCTTTTGGGGAGCGAACGACTAATTACAAAGCGTCCGTGTCTGTCTCACCGGTACGAATTCGCACCGCAACTTCGACAGGAATGACAAAGATTTTTCCGTCACCAATTTTTCCGGTTTTGGCGGATTTCACTATCGCCTTAATCACCTCTTCAACCATGCCGTCGTCGACAACAATCTCGATCTGGGTCTTCGGGATAAAATCAACCGTATATTCGCTTCCGCGGTAAATCTCGGTATGGCCTTTCTGCCGACCAAATCCTTTAACCTCAGTCACAGTCATTCCGACAACTCCAACTTCAGATAAGGCTTCTTTAACGTCTTCCAGTTTGAAAGGTTTGATAATGGTTTTTACTAATTTCATGAGAATTCGTCGGGATTGAGAATAGAATAAAGTTTATTCGAAATTATATGATGTTTCACCGTGCTCTGCTTGGTCAAGACCTGTGTGCTCTGCTTCTTCATCCACCCGTAATCCGGTGGTCATTCGGCAGATGAAAACAATGACTGCGGTTCCAATGGCGGACCACAGAACCGTAAAGCCAACTCCTTTAATCTGAGTAACGAGCTGAGCACCGATTTGATGATCGCTGGAACCACCAAAGGCGGCGACCCCAAACACGGCAACCATAACAGTCCCCATTATTCCGCCCACTCCGTGAACGGCGAAGACATCCAGGGAGTCGTCGATTTTCAATTTGTTTTTAACGATGCCACAGGCAAAGTAACAGACGAACCCGGCCAGAAACCCGATGCACATAGCACCCATAGGTCCCACTGAGCCGGAAGCGGGAGTAATTGTCGCCAGACCCGCAACCACACCGGTAACAATTCCTACCAAACCAGGTTTCCCAGTTTTCATCCACTCAATACCCATCCAGGTTAAACTGGCTACAGCGGCGGAAATATGAGTGACCAACATGGTCATACCTGCAGCCTCATTTGCGGCCACTTGCGATCCGGCATTAAAGCCGAACCAACCAACCCAAAGCATGGAAGCACCAATCATCACCATCGCCGGATGGTGTGGCGGATGTAACCGATTCGGGAAATCCTTTCTGGGACCTAACATTTTTGCCAGAACCAGAGCCGAAACTCCGGCTGTAGCGTGAACCACGATACCGCCTGCCAGGTCGATCGTTCCGTTATTAAACATCCAACCGTTACTGCTCCATACCCAGTGGCAAACCGGGGCGTATACTACAATCAGCCATAACGTACTAAAAAGGAGGATGGCTGAAAATTTCATCCGCTCGACAAACGCACCAATGATCAAACCAGGGGTAATTATCGCGAAGGTCATTTGAAACATGATAAACACCGTTTCAGGAAAGGTACCACCATTCAGTTCACCTACCGAAATTCCTTTCAGAAACAGGTGTTGAAAATCCCCGATCCAGGAATTTCCGTCCGAGAATGCGAGACTATACAAACCGCCGACCCAAAGGACCGAAGCAAGACAGGCTACAGCAAAACACTGCATTAGCACGGAGAGGATATTCTGGGAACGCACCAGCCCGCCATAAAATAAAGCGAGTCCGGGCAAAGTCATAAACAAGACAAGAACGGTTGCAGTAAGCATCCAGGCGGTATCGCCAGAATCCAGGACTGGCACCGATGCTTCATGAGCATTGGCATATGCCATTGCAGGCAAAAGTGAGAATAGAAAGATAGCAGAAAAAACTTTAGAAACGAATCGGAGCATCATGATGGAGAACAAAAGAGTTTGAGAACGCTGAAACCATACAAACCACCTTACCCATACCACAAGTACTTTTTAACTCTTTTAATTGTTTAAATAAGTAATTGAAATCGCGCAGGTCAGAAAGCCACTCCACGTGGCGAGACCACGTTGTATCAAAGGCTTTCTGTTCTACCCTTCGGCCAGGATCGCACCGCGATTGATCGAAAGTGAAATTATAACCCTGTGGCAAAGTCCAAAGGGAATGTTCTAGCAGATTCATAGAAAGGTGGTCCGGATTACCTCTCGATGGAGTCGGCGATCCCAATCTACCAAAAATTCTTCGTCTTAGTATGGTAAGACTCTATAACGAGAGTCCGGTAAGATTAACACCCGACCGATCGTTTAATTTCGTGTTTCTCGTCACTGAATACCAACGCCTGACACCAAAGCAAACCTACCCTCACTCAAACAATTTCCCCAACCAGCGAACCAGGGAATCTTCCCATCCATAATCAGTTTTCATTCCGAGTCCATGCCGCCCTTTCGGAAAAACATGAAGCTCAAAAGGAACGCCGTGAGCCTGCAAAGCCGAAGCAAATATCAGGCTGTTTTCAACCGGAACAACCGGATCCTCAACCGTATGCCAGATAAAGCAAGGAGGTGTCTTTGTAGTCACTTTAAGTTCGGGCGAAACCGAGCGCTTCAATTCCCGGGAAGGAGCCTCGCCCAGAAGATTCTGACGTGATCCTTTGTGGGTATAAACTCCATCCATCTCAACAACCGGATAACAGAGAACGCCAAAAGCCGGTCTTAGCTTTTCTGAGTATTCCCCGTATGCCGTAACCGTGTGAGCGGCTAAATGACCTCCGGCTGAAGAACCCATAACACCCACTTTGATTGGATCGACCCCAAACTCAGCCGCACGGGAACGAACGGTTTGAATCGCCGCCAACGCATCTTCCAGCATCGCCGGATGCTTGTGCCCTCCCGGAGCCAATCGATATTCAACGACAAAAGCCGCAATTCCCTTCGATTGAAAGAAATGTGCGTAACCGGCTCCTTCATGTTCAGCTAATCCTCGATAACCTCCTCCGGGAAAAATGATGACGCCGATGTCACTGCGTCCTTTTTCTACCGGCAGGTAAATCTCGAGCTTCGGCGATGCCCCCGTAGTGGAACTCGTAAGATTACCCATAACGATACGTGTGCTCTCCTCAGCACTCACTACCGTTAATTGAAAGAATAAAAAGACCGAGGAAAGAAACAGTGTTTTCAGAATAGGCATGCCCCATCGGATTCCCTGCCCTCCTAGGTTGCAAGGGGAAACCAAATACCAGGATAAGAAATCTTAGGAGCCGCAAGACTCCCCTGTGTCACACACTCTATCACACCACTGCATTACTATGAAACAGGGCTTGTCTCAGAAAGCCTATTCGGACTAAACTATTCGCATTAAAGAAGCCCAACTTCTTTAAAACAGCTTTCATACCCTAAACAGATAATCCTCTTACACATCATTATCTAGTAGCTATGGAGGCTTTTTATTACCTACTAACTCTTCTCTTACGTCGCGGTTATTTTTAGTTGCTCCCGTTGTTCCTCACTGGCGGTTACCCGAGCCTAAATGCTCAGTCGGAACAATCGAGACAAACCTGGGAACGCCAAAACCCAGCTTGACTATGAAACTTGCCCAAGAAACCAGCGCGATTGCCCTGGCGTACCATGTATAAATTTCACAACGTCCATTAAATTCTTCCTTGCCCAAAGTCTGAAAACTTCTGATATTCTAATCGGTTTTTCAACGAGCCAATCGATTTATCCTAAATCTGCTTTTACCTTCGACAGTCAGTAAACCCCACTCTCTGCGGGATCCAGTTTATCCATACATTAATCGATTATAAAATATACACCACTCTCATTCAAAATCCCCCTACTAATCGGCGCGGCAATGACTGTTTTGTGCCCTGGACTGTTTGCCGACCATGGAATTACAGGTAACAACTTCACTGCTATATTTGGGGAGGAAAAACAACTGACCGGTTCCAAGGGAGGCACAACCTTAATTCTTTCAATTAACTACCATCAAGTTATCACTAACACTGTCGGTGAAGGCGACCTTGTATGCGAAGGATCCGCAGGGGAAACCCTTGGAAAAACAATACCTATTAGCTATTACACCAGGTTTTTTAAAGAAGATGGCATAACCGAAGCCTGGTATACACTGGGTCCTTTCGATTCCAGTGCCAACGGCACCTACTCGCTAAAGCTGGTAGCGGATCAGGTGAGGAGTGGCGTAGGAGAGTTACTATTTCTTCCAGCGGGGGAACTCATACAGTTTGTCCAGGACATCAACGATCCCATGCCGGCGGTTCTGGATGTGAGCTTCGATCCGCCCTTGAACGGTGAAGGCCAACTGACCGGTCCTCTCGGGTTTGGCCTCGTGAAGCTGTTTATCGACTTTAACAAGGACGTTGAAGTTAACACAATCCACTCCCAAATCCTGGAAATTACAGGCAGTGGAGAGGCGGAAGGAAAATCGATACCCTATAGATTTTATTCGGTTGACGACCAACAGGCCGATAAAATCACGGCCGAATATTGGATGGGGCCTCTGGATGCGACTGCCAACGGAGGCTATTCTGTTAATCTGCTGGATGGAGTCAAAGGTATCGGAACAGTCGAGACCACTATTCCTGCCGGAGAAATAGCTGCCTTAACCCAAGGCATAACAGATCCATTGCCTGCCGTCAAATCGACTCTTAATTTTGTTGAGGTCCTGGACGCGATTAATGATATCACCGACGTTCAATTTGCACAATTCTCAATCTTTTTCAACCTGGCTGTTGATCCGGACGAAATCGACAGTAAAGACGTAAAGGTAATCGGAGATTCAGAAGGAAATAAGGATGTGGAACTGCTGATCTCAGATGGATTAGCGGGGCATAGTACTGCTGAGAGTCATAAACGATTAAGACGACCAACAAGGGCATGAGGAAACGAAGCAGGAAATGCCCCAGGGGACCTATGTAATAGAGCACACCCATCGTTGCAGAAATCACGAAATGGTCGCTACGAAGTCCCCCAAGTAGTCCATGTAGTCCAAGAAACAACAGGAGGAGAGAGGCGGGGGTCCACCTCTGAAAGAGCGAAGATTCCTGCCACCATGCCTTCCCTGAGAGGTAAAAGGTGTGTGCGTTTGAAATCATAATATCAGGCTTCGGTCGTAGACTCCATAAGTGGTGGATTTTTTTGCGTCCCACTCGTTCTGTCAATCGAAGTAACGGTTCATGAGCATAATCCATCAAGGATAGTGTAAAGCCACCTGAATGTGTGTAGAGTTGTAGTTCCTGATAAAATTCACCAATTAGCGGTGAGGCCATTTTACCGCATGGATGTTCCTTGCCACGCCCATTAGATAAAGACGTAAGCGTTTGAGGTATCCACCCCGAAAACAATTCGAATAAAGTGCTCGTAAGGTAAGCCTTCCGTTACACCATTTGAGAATGATTTTCCAAGGATCAGGTAAGGCAAATAGTACACCAGCCGGATTGTTATCAATCTACACGATGAAGCTCAATCGAGGATGGAGCAGTGTCTGGAAAAATGAGTGCCATACCAAACATCTCGCGATTGACACATCCAGCTTGCACTTTGGCTCCGAGCGGTAGTGAAGGACATACTTACACAGCTTCTGGCATTGGATCGGACGATAGTCCTTTCGTGTAATCGTTTGCGCAACCGCCCGCTGACCTGGTTGATGCAAATCGCCACCTATTCCGGGTCAGCCCCAGTTTGGATCGTTTTGGCTGCTTGCTTGTACCTACTAAGGCGAACTGGGCAATCCACGCCGATCAGCGATCAGTTCTTGCTTTCCATGTTACCGGCATTTGTGGCTTGGGGGATTGGCAACTTTATCTTGCGCCCGCTGCTGAAGCGTCCCCGACCATTCGTCGCAATTGCAGAGCATGAGGCCATCGTTTGGGTACCGAAGAACCACTCCATGCCGTCCACACACGCCGCTACCTCAGTGGGTTTATTCTGTTCTTTATGGTTTTTTGGTCATCCGATAACCGTTGTTGTCGGTGGATGGGCTCTTTTGGTGGTGCTATCGCGTTTATACCTGGGAGTTCACTACCCATCAGACTTGATCGCAGGGACAGTCCTCGGCATGTTGACCGCGGGAGGATTCCACCTTTATCTGTGGTGACCAGTAATTGACCGCGACACTGAACCAACCCAAATGGCATTGGGTTTCAGTGTTTTTTATTTTCCCGTGCTGTTAATGCAAATTAAATTCCAATTGCTAAGCCGCATGGCCCAAGTCAACCTACTCCACTTCAACCTATTGATATGAAAATTCTCCTTCCGTTTCTTCTAGTGCTAGTGCTCAACTCAACGACTTACGCTCATGACGCTGCTTACCTCATAGCCCAGAAGTACGGGCTGAAAAACTGGAACAAGGTCGAGTCGATTACCTATACCTTTAACGTTAAAAGTCCGCGCGCTGAATTTGGCAGGACCTGGACCTGGCACCCGAAAGAAGACAGGGTGTATTCACACCAGGACGAAGTAACTTATACCCGTGGAGAAGGAATGGATCCGAAAATCGATCAGAACTTCATAAACGATGTGTTTTGGTTGCTGTTTCCGTTTCAGATTGTCTGGGATCCTAGCCTGAACTTTGAGGAAGAGGAGAACGTGAAAGATCCGATCAGTGGTGCGACGGTTCAGAAGTTGCGGGTTATTTATAATAAAGAAGACGGCTATACGCCTGGAGATGTGTATGAACTGTTCTATGACAAAGATTACAATGTGACCGCCTGGAACTTCATAAGAGGTGGCGAAGGCGAAGGTCGACCCACGATTTGGAAAGGAAATGAGAACTTCAACGGAATCACCATTTCCACCGATCATCGAAATGCCGATGGTGGCGGACTCTGGTTCAGCGATATTGAGGTAAGGTTGAAATAGGATTTTTCAAGGTAGGGACAGATCGCCGATCTGTCCGAATCGGCGCCCTCGGCGAGGTAGCCCTACCCAAATACAATAACGAGCATCAAGGATCAATCGCGGGATAAACCCGCTCCTACAGCTAACAAACAGCACAATGAAAACACTATTGCCCCTAATCATCTCTCTCGTGCTCACCGGAGTATTATCCGCTCAGGACCCGGAAGTCGTCATTTACAAAAAAGTCGAAGGCCGTAATCTGGCCCTTTTTATTTTCAAACCTGAAAAACAATCGACCCCATCTCCGGCCATCGTCTGGTACCATGGAGGTGGCTGGCGGGAAGGTAAGGCCGGACAATTCTTTGAACATGGAAAGACCCTAACAGGCTTTGGCATCGTATCCATCTCCGTAGAATACCGAGGCTACGTCGGCGACAGCGAACATCCGGATATTTCCCCTTGCATTAAAGATGCGAAATCCGCCTTCCGATGGGTTCGCGCCCATGCCAAGGAGCTAAACATTGACCCCGATCGCATCGCTGTAGGTGGTGGCTCGGCAGGAGGACACTTGGCCGCCGCAGTGGCCACTCTCCCCGGTTTCGATTCACCTAACGACGACCTGGGCATTCCTCTCAACCCCAGTCTGCAGCTGTTGTTCAACCCAGCGTTGGATCCGTCCAAACTCGTTGGGGAAAAAGCCTCTCCCTTGCAGGCAGTCAAAAAAGGCATTCCACCCGCCATCATATTTCACGGAATGGCGGACACGACGGTTCCGATTACACAAGCCTACGATTATCAACGTGCCATGGACAAAGTAGGCAGTCAGTGTGAAATCTTCGCGTATCGGGATCAGACTCATGGATTTTTCAATTACAACAACGGTAAAAACCCCTATTACTACAAAACGGTAGGAGACATGTTGGTCTTCCTGGACAAACACGGTTACTTAACGAAGTAATAAAGACCTGAATGGTAGACAGCCTAATTAAGGCAAAAAACGTTCCCTCAATTCAGGGGCAACCAAGGGGCATACTCCCTCTGGTTTCTTGAAAATCTTTTTTCTGATAGCGGCAACAAAGCGGTAACCAAAGTCGCGTAAAGGCTTCGGGAAAACACCCATCACTTTTCCCACCCGACGCCATCCAGGTGAGAGCGTTTTCATCGCGTAAACGGCAGCGTCAGAAAGCATGAGCAAGTCTTCGGATTCAGATAGAAGAATAAGACTATCCGGAAACTCAATCGCTTCCTCCGTTGAAAAGTTGGCCCTGAAAGTTTCACCCTCCAAAGGCGCAAATTGAAAATAGGCGGACTCTTCGTGCTTTAAGACGAACACTACGAAGCGATGGCAGAGTCCACATTCCCCGTCATAAAACAATATCGGCTTTTCATTCACTCGTTTCATATGTGCGAGTTTAATCAGTCGATATCAAACTCAATTCCTAACCAAATATCTAAATTTAGGTGAAAACTAAGTGACTCGTAAAATTTTCACAGATAGAAGCTAATGGTTCCTAAAAATGACCTGCCATACAACTATTTGGTTGTTCAAAGTTCTAAATCAACTTCCAAAGACCAAACAACTTGTTCAAAAAACGATTCACCATGCAGTTCCGTTTGACCATTACCAGTTTCTTTGTCCTGACAGGCAGCTTAAGTCAGATGATCGCTCAAACCTTGCAACCGGGACATATTTTGCATCATCATCCCGATGAACAGCATGAATCATTGCTGACTTTAAGCAGCCACTGGGATAGCAAATACATTTCGGAAGGACGGAACAATCTGCACGAGGGAGGAATTGGATCCCTTTCTCTGGAGTGGAATAATCATTTCGAAATTGGTGAACTACTTTTGGCTGCCTGGTATGCGGAAGGCACGAGCACAAACTATTCGGAGCTAAACCTTGGAATTGCATATTTAATGCCCTTGGACCCATTCCACTTAAAATTCGGCTACACGTGGTTGGATTTTTCCGTAGACAATACGTCCGACCATGAGATCAGCCTGGAAGTTGGAAATCATAGCTTTGATTTCTTTGAGTTAAATGCGGCAATCGTTTATTCAGCTGATACTGGAGGGACATTCCTTGAGTTGGTAGCCTCTAAAGAAATTGAAAAAATAATATAACCCTAACACCCTATTTTCTCATAGGAGTAAACGAAGGTTACGTTTCAGGGGAGCACAACGGCGTGAACCATTACCAATTGGGCGTCGAAAGTGCGATTACACTTAGTGATGAATTGGATATCAACATCCACCTGGGGTTCACTTCACCTATAAATAAATTACCGGAAGAAACACTTGGGCATTACCTGTGGTTAGGCTTGGGGTTCACTTATTCAAAATAAGGATCCGAAATCCATCCAACCTCTGTGAATTTTCCCACATCCCGAAATCTTTTCAATCGGGAAGTTTTCCAAATAGACAAATGAGTTCGCTTCTATAGTATCCACTTAACCCCAACGCCTCGAAAATCTCACCCCCACAAACCAATCCGGCGCATAGTGGTTTAAACCCAGTCCACCGTATAAATCAAGTTGAGTGTCGTCGTTAATAAGGTAAGTAAAACCGCCATCAAACGAAACGGGAGACTCGGGCGAACTAAGCCCCACCGAACCAAAAATCTCAATGAAGGCTCCGACTCGATCATCAATGCCATAACCGAGCGCGATCGAATAATCGGCGGAAGTCAGAGTGCCCTTGTCTCCATTCGTCTTTACAAATGAGCTTGCGGAGGCTCCAACATTATATCCGAGCGAAAGCGATTCGCTCAAGCTATGCGAAAAGGCCAAAAGGAAGCTGGGATCAAACGCATCCGAAGAAAAGTTTTTATCTCCAACCGGAAGAGTCGTATGAACGATAAGAGCCATCTCGGGACTCGTCCCGTTTTCAGCTTTCAGGTATCTCTTGAAGCCGACAAAGGAATCCCCAATTCCGTTTTCCCCATCCGCAAAGTTATAGCCGTCCCACCCTGCGCGTAGTTCCCAATCGTCCGCCAACCCAATTCTGACCAAGGTACCAAAAACATTGGTGATTTCGTTACTGGATCCACCTTCTAGCAGGAGAATGCCGGTTTCCAGTTGCACCACTCCATCTCCAACCACCGAGCTGGATTCCGTCGCGTCGGGCCTATCTGTGACCAGAGGAGTTGCGTTGGCGATTGAAGCGGCGAAGCACAAACCGAGAGAATAAATAAAAGCAGGAGAATTCATATTTTGATAAGTAAAAATATTAATTTTGATTAGTCAAAATATTTTTTCCAGTATATCCCTTGACCCTGTAGTATACTACTAGGTGTAAACTCTTCCTTAATGGTAAAAACAGGTAATGAAATGACACAAGAACCACTCACAATGGGACAGGTTGCCAATCGCTCCGGAATAGGTATAGAAACCGTGCGTTTTTACGAACGCCAAGGGCTTATTAAAGATCCCCCGCGAAGTGGCTCCGGTTATCGTATGTACCCGGAGGAAACCGTCACTCGCATTCAATTCACCCGGCGGGCGAAGGACCTTGGATTTTCTCTTAAGGAAATAAAGGACCTACTTTCGCTCAGTGTTTCACCCGGTGCCACTTGCCAAGATATCAAACATCGGGCCGAAGCCAAGTTAACCGATATCGAAGACAAGATTCGAACGCTTCGGCGGATGAAGAAAGCACTGGCGAAAGTCACCGCCGCGTGTCGCGGGGAAGGCTCGGTAAGCGATTGTCCCATTCTGGAAGCGATGGAACAGGGAAAGGAATTAGCGAAATGAAAGTCGAACTCATTTACGACCTTGATTGCCCAAATGTTTTGGAAGCCCGCACTCAGCTTCAGCGCGCTTTTGTTGAGGCTCGAATTCCGGCAAAGTGGACAGAATGGGAAAAGAGCTCCCCGGATAGTCCCGATTACGTCCGTGGCTACGGTTCTCCGACTATACTCGTAAACGGCAAAGACGTGGATGGAGTAAGCCCTTCTGATGGGATTTCCTCCTGTCGTCTTTATCAAAACAAGAGCAGAGCGGCCCAGAAAACTCCCGATGTCGAAACGATTGCTTCGGCTCTTCGATCTGCAACAAGGTCGCGTTCTGGCTGGCGTGGAATCCTCGCAACTGTCCCAGGAGTTGGGGCTGCGTTTCTTCCTGTGGGCGCGTGCCCTGCATGCTGGCCCGCGTATGCGGGCTTGTTGGGTTCTTTTGGTTTAGGCTTTCTGCTCGAAACCGCCTACCTACTGCCGCTGACAATCATCTTTCTGGCTCTTGCCTTACTCGCGTTGGGCTATCGGGCGAACACGCGGCGAGGCTTCTTGCCTCTGGCTGTTGGCTTCGCTGCTTTTGCCATGATTCTCATTTTCAAATTCGTTGTTTTTTCCAATCCGATCGCCTACGGCGGACTGGCGTTACTCATTGCCGCGTCAATTTGGAATTCTTGGCCCATGCGGCCGAAAAGCAGCTGCCCTGCCTGTGCTCCCAAGGCAGCAACTTCCGTTGAAATGAAGCACGTAAATGAAAAATCAATCACTTAAGCCTTAGGATCCGTTATGAAAAAAATGCAATTGCTATCACTCAACACCATGGTGCTGGTTTCACTTCTGCTCGGAGCGCAGGCCCGAGCAGAAGTTTCTCACGTCAGTATCGCCGTCGACGGGCTTGGATGCCCTTTCTGCGTTTATGGAATTGAAAAACAGTTAAAGCACATCGACGGAGTGAAAAAGGTCGATATCGAACTCAAGACAGGTCTGGCGCTGGGTGCAGGACAAATTTTTTTCTTAGATGCCTCATGCGGCGTTTTTCTGGTCCCAGTAGGAATCGAAGCGGTTACTGTGCAGGGCGGTGC
>JAQBYJ010000086.1 GCA_027622555.1 Verrucomicrobiota bacterium | reverse complement strand
CTTTTTAGGAGCAGCGGCCTTTTTAGGAGCAGCGGCCTTTTTAGGCGCAGCAGCCTTTTTAGGAGCAGCAGCCTTTTTAGGAGCAGCAGCCTTTTTAGGAGCAGCAGCTTTTTTAGGAGCAGCAGCCTTTTTAGGAGCAGCAGCCTTTTTAGGAGCAGCGGCTTTTTTCTTAGGTGCAGCCTTTTTAGGCGCAGCGGCCTTTTTAGGCGCAGCAGCTTTTTTAGGAGCAGCAGCCTTTTTAGGAGCAGCGGCTTTTTTCTTAGGTGCGGCCTTTTTAGGCGCAGCAGCCTTTTTAGGAGCGGCCTTTTTTGCCGCAGGTTTCTTGGATGCTTGTTTTTTGGGAGGCATAGTATTATTCGATTAAGGATAATTCTTCGATTTGTGAATACCTAGGTTAATCCCACGGATGGGACGAAGGCTTGGCCATGAATTTTTGTTGGGATTCTTAATGAAACCAAAACAGTCTTCATGGCATCTGCTTGGTCGTACTTATCTATGGAAATTGAAGTTGGGTGTGTCGGAGAATTGGTCTTTCCTATTTCGTTGTTTAGCAAATTTAAATCTGTGCGTTCAAAAGTCTTATTCAAAAGAGACCAATCATTATTTTCAGACTTTAATATCTGGATAAAATTTAGCAAAAATGGATCGCTTAAAGTGCGATGTTTTTTACTAAAAATTCTTTGGTTAAAAATCATGAAGTTGATAGCGGAGTCTTAAAATAAAAGACAGAGTGAGATTAATTTAAAAGCTTGGGGAGAGTTTCTTAACGGAAGTTATTTTGGATTGCAAGAGAAAGATATTGGCAATAAATGCAAATTCATCGGGCGCAAAAATTAGCCAAAATTATTTAATCTAAATAAATGTAGATCCAGATTAGAATGAGGAGTACCAAGGATGCGGGTACGCGTAAGAGTTTAGCTGATAACCTGATAGTGCTCCCGCTTTAAGAGGAACTATATTTAGGTATCAAATATTTCAATGAGTTGCTTCAGTGTGTCTATGACGTGTGGATGGTTATTGGTTAATCGTTCTTTCGATTGATGACCCGATGCCACTAGAATACAATGTACTCCCATTTCATTCGCTACTTCCAAATCATGTAGGGTATCGCCAATAAACAACACGTGGTTCTTTTCTATGTTGTTGTTTTCAAGCCACACCTTCCCCAAATGAATTTTCCCAAATGCAAAATGATCTTTCAACCCGAGGACTGTCTTAAAGTAATTTTCTAATCCGTGTTCTTGTAATGTTTGGGTCAACGCTTCGTGTTGACTTGCTGAAAGCATGCATTGTGGAAGTTTGCGTGCACCAAAGAAATTGAGTGCTTCAAGTGCGCCATCGTGTAAAACTAATTTATGTTTTGAATGGATATATTCACGAATGAATTCGTTACTTATGGTTTCGAAACTTTCCTTTTCCAAATCAAGTCCAACGCGTTTGTAATAGTCGATGATGGGAAAATCAAACGTGCCTTTGTACCTCTTTTCATCGATTTCCGGAAGCGATCTTCGAGTGAGGATTCCATTGATAAGATCGACACAATAGCGAGTGTCATCAACGAGAGTTCCATTCCAATCCCAGATGATGTGTTTAATATTCCTGGTAAATCTCATTCAATTGGATGACTCTGTTCGTGCTTGGTCGGTGAAGGAGCCAGGATAGTCCATAGTACCCCCGCTAGCATGCAGGTGCTTGCGAAGTAAAAGGGTGTGTTTGGTATTTCGTTGAAAAAAAAGAATCCCAATATGCCTGCATAAACGAATGCCATCTGATTAAGGAGGGCTACCAATTGGCTTCTGAACCATCGCATCGCCAAGTTTAGCAGAGAATGACCCAAAACAGTTGGGACCAGACCGAGTAACAAAATGTACATCCATTCGTGATTCGAATCTGAATGAGGTAACCCCACCCGTGCTAACCCCATGGCGAAACAAAGAACACTTGCTGAAAAATACAATGGAACCAAATAGAGCCAAATGGAAGGCACCCATTTGTTTTTCCGAGCCAGGATTAGATACCAGGCTAGAAGTAGCATCGATAACACGCAAACGAGATCACCCCAAAAGTGTGCTACACTCACTCTGAAGTCAGAAACTCCCATCACCACTACTCCAAGAAATACTAATGAGGTTCCAATCCATTCTTTGCCATTCATTGTTTCTTTGAGAATAAAAAAACCGACCAACGGCATTGCTATTGGCATGAGGTTTACGATCAGAGTTGAGTTAGCTGCTGTGGTCCATCTAGCACCAATCGTCCAGGTAATAAAATGGATAGCTAAAAGCAAGGCGGGCACCCCGGATATTTTAAAGGCAGTGGCTAAGGAATAATCAGGGAATCGTTTTTTATCTCTTAAGAAGAGCGGCAAGAGAATGAAAACAGCGACTAGGAGCCGACTCGCAGATAGATGTTCCGGTTGCAGTGTACTCGCCTTGGTCATTACCACGGAAGTGGCTGCACAGAAAATGCCGAATGACAAAATGCTTAAACGCCAAACCATCAGTTCTCAATTGTTTGAATAAAGCGTTTGAGGCATATCGAAAACTCAGCCGGTTGTTCAAAGCAAGCTGCGTGTCCAGCTTGTTTGATGATGTGGTGTTCGCAATCGGAAATGAACTTCTGCATTTTCCCCGCAATTTCCGTAAACTTTAAATCGTCCGCACCTGTGATCAACAAAGTAGGAAGTTTAATCTCAACTAATCGTTTCCAGGCTGAAGGCATCGTTCCTGTTCCCAATATTTCTAAATAATGTGCTAAGCTTTGAGGGCTCATCTTATGCCGAGCTTCGAGCATGTTTGTCCGATAAGGTTCAGGTATGGATTCCTGACTCTTGAGCAGTGTTTGTCCTAGCCACTCTGTTAAAAAGCCATCGATCGATTGATTCATGAGCTTGGTCGCTCTTGCACCATCTTCAACTAATCGCGTTGAGCGTTTTTCTGCATCTTCAATTCCAGGTGTGGCTCCAATCAAAACAAGTCCCTTCAATTGGGCTTGGTTTTTTATGGCGTACTGGAGTGCGATTCTGCCCCCCATGGAGTAACCGAGAAGTACACATCTACGATCTCCCGCATGCTCTTGAATGAAGGAATGAAGACAATCTAAAGTTCTTTCCCATGGTTCCTCAGATTTGGTTGGAGGAGCCGTGTAGTCCGGAAAATTGGGGGCGAGCAGCGGCGAGTCCATATTCAAGGCATCCGCCACGATAGAAAAATCACAACCGCATCCAACAAATCCGTGTAAGCAAACTATCGGAGTGTCGTTGTTATGTGTGTTTCTTCCAAATACTTCGCCGATCATGTTGTTTCGATTCAGTTTTTTATTGAGCGTTTTGTTCCAAGCGAGGGACGTTTGCACAGAACGGGCTGGAAGCGCGACCCCCTTTTTTTGTAGTCGAAATCGCAGCCACTTCGTTAGCCCAGGCTAACGCTTTGGTAAATCCCATTCCTTTTGAAATAGCTAAAGCAAAGGCACCATGAAAAATATCACCTGCTCCTGTAGTATCTATAACGGAAACTTCTTTTGCTGCCAGAGTTCCGCATTCGTTACTGCTATCTTTCCAATGGACTCCCAGGGATCCTTCAGTGATCGCAACGAAGGGTGCCTGATCCCTAAGAGATGATAACCAATCTTTAGGATCTTCCGATTGGGCGAAGTCGGTGGCAAAGGCGCGCGATGCTATGAGGTAAGTGATTTGCTTTGCGAGTGAAACGGTGGACTCTCTCATTGAGCCTGCATCCAGAACTGAAGGGATATCGACAAAATGTTCCAAGGCTTTTTGAGATGCGGCCCATTCATGACCATCCAATAAAAGACAAGAAGGAAGCGAATAGTTGAAATCAAATTCCAAGGGGATTTGCGGTTCGCTGAAATTTACAATGGAACGTTCACCCCACCCATTTACCAAAACACATGCTATCGGTGTCGGCGCACTGCCTCGAATAATACCCTCTGTGTTTACCCCAACATCCTCGAGCTCTTTTAAGTGAGCATCACCAAAGCTATCTTGGCCCAATCGTCCTAGAAATGCAGCCTCCCCGCCTAGTCGACTTATGCAATAAGCCGCGTTGGCAGCGGGTCCTCCTCCTTCGCTGATAAGATCGGTTGCTACCACTTTCTCGTTGGATCCTGGTGTACGATCAACCTGAAAATTTAAATCCCAACATGCGAGTCCAATACATAAAACGTCTACCCGTTTCATCCGCTCAACTTGTTTGCTACATTAACCTGTGTCAAAGACGGATATCTTTCTTTTAGTGCAGGCGTTTCTTCGCCACTTTAGTTGTTAAGGAGAATGATTCGAAGGATTAACAATAGGATTGCATTTCGAAATTTTACTCCCTTCATCTCAGTGCCTTAATGAACCGATTTTTATTGATACTTCTTTCCATTGCCGCAGTTCAATTCACTAGCTTTCTGAACGCTCAGGAAGCGGAGAATTATCCACTGTATGAGCTAGATCCAGTTGAGAGCATTGGTCAGCGAATAGCTTTGGAGGAATCCCTGACTACTTTCTCGATGCCAGTGTCGGCGTTGAAATACGAACCGCTTGTTGATCTTCAGTCACGTAACTCGGGCGAAAGTCAGGGAGACGTTACTATTCGTGGGGGTATTTTTGAAAACACAGGATTCATGTTAGGCAGTGCTACTTTATTCGATCCCCAGACGGGTCATTACGTTTCTGAAATACCCGTGTCTCCAAGCATGTTGTCCGAAGCCCACATCTTGACGGGAAGTGCCAATGCATTCTCAGGTTTCAATTCCAGCGTAGGAAGTGTTAATTACCAATGGCGAGACGTTCAGCCTGATCAGGAAGTTTCATTTGGGTTGGGAGAAGATGATTTCTGGTACAGCACTGCTTATGGGGCGCATTCAGGTAAAGGTGAGAATGGAGAAACGTGGGGCATTGATGCTGAGATCGCTCATTCCCAATCGGATGGAGCAATCGCCAATGGCGACCATGAGTTTGACCGGGTTAGTCTTCGTTTTCAACGGAGATCTGGAAGTTCGCGAACCGATGTGTTTTTCGGCTACCAGGACAAGTTTTTCGGATGGCCCAATTTGTATACTCCTTTTGGAGTACCTGAAACCGAAGACATCCAAACAAGCCTCTTCTTTGTAAACCATCGTGTCGATCAAGGAGACTTTTTTTGGCAGGCCAGTGCCTACTATCGGCGTAATGAGGATGACTATGAATTCGATCGAACGAGACCAGGGGTCTTCAACCCTTTTGAACATACGACGAAGGTTTTCGACCTGGCTCTTGAAGGAGGATTTACCTTTGAAAATTGGAACCTGCTGGCCAAGATCGAATGGCTTAAGGACGACATAGATTCCACCTCACTTACTTTTAGTAGCTTCGATTCAAGAAGCTATTTGAAGACCAGTGTATTTCTGGAAACCGGCTGGGACGACAACGAAGGAAAACGATGGAATCTGTCTGGTGGATTCACCTTCGATGACAATAACCGTGGTTCCAGTGAAATTTCCCCGATGGCACGGATTGAGTTAAGTGGTATCCCTGGATTGGAATCCTCAAAAGTTTATTTTGATATCTCGAAGAGCACTCAAGTACCTGGCTATACGGCCATCGCCTCCAATCCTGGAGGAGGCCTGTTTCGTGGTAATCCAAATCTTGGGCGTGAGTTTGCAACGAATTACGAGCTCGGGTTTCTTTCCCAGTCGGGGAACTTCCAGTTTCAAGCCGCGGTTTTTTTAAGAGAAGATCGTGATTTGGTCGATTGGACTTTTGCTTTCGATGTGTTTGGTCGGACCGCAAATCATGTCGATATTGATACGACCGGCATCGAGTTGGTTTCTTCTTATGACTTCGATAAGGGTCGTGTGGTCTTCAGTTATACAGGGCTTTCAAAAGACGAAAACTATGGACTCGCGAATGTGGACGCGAGTTTCTACGCGTTGAATTTCGCTCGTCATCGAGCCACCCTTGCATTCATTTATGAACTGGGTGCAGGTGTGGAACTACGATCTGACAATGTATTCCGGATTCAGCAGGAGAACCTCCTGCGAACCGCCGGCACACCCTCGGAGACCGTCACCTCATCGCTTGGTATCTTTTACTTTCCGGAAAGCGTTGAGGGGCTGGAGCTAAGTTTGGCTGTGATTAATCTTTGGGACAATGACTTTGAGGAGATTCCCTCTGTTCCAGGGAGTCCCAGACAAGTTTCGCTCAATGCGGTTTATCGTTGGTAGACCCTATCTCCATTTTAAAACGGTTTCGCGATTGCCAGGAAGACGACAATGATTAATCCAACCAGAGGTACCTCGTTGAACCAGCGAAGTGCCGATGACGACCAGCTAAGAGTCCCTTTCTCAGCTTTCTTGACCAGGCCAAAGGTCATGTGATTGTAGCCGATAAACAGAACAACCAAGAGAAGTTTTGCGTGGAGCCAGCCCTGACCGGAGAAGAAATGCATGGCTATTGCAATCCACAATCCGGTGGCGAAGGCGATAATCATCATTATGTTACCAAACTTAAAAAGCTTGCGTGCCATGATAAACAGGCGGTCGACAGATTGTCCTTCAGCTTTGCCCTCCACCACATGCACCAGAATGCGCGGTAGGTAGAAAAGGCTGACCATCCAGGCCATTACCATAACGAGATGAAGTGTTTTAATCCAAAGATAGAGTTGTCCAGACATAGGTATATTTAATTTTCCACTGTGAATAACAGAAAAGGCGGCCGAGTGTCGACCGCCTTTTCAAGGATAAAGGGTGGATTGTGCTTATTAGATTTTGCCGATCAGGCCACCATAGATCGCACTGCGTCCCAACTCTTCTTCGATTCGAAGAAGTTGGTTGTATTTTGCAATGCGGTCGCTGCGTGAGAGTGAACCGGTTTTGATCTGTCCTGCGTTTGAAGCAACCGCGATGTCAGCGATCGTGGCATCTTCGGTTTCACCTGAACGGTGGGAAATGACTGCCGTGTATTTATTTTCGTTAGCCATTTCAATCGCATCAAAGGTTTCGGTGAGTGTTCCGATTTGGTTGACCTTAACGAGGATGGAATTTGCTACCCCCATATCGATTCCTTTTTTAAGGAAGGAGGTGTTAGTAACAAAAAGGTCGTCGCCGACGAGCTGGGTGTTGTGTCCCATTTCTTCGGTAAGGTGCTTCCAGCCAGCCCAGTCATCTTCGTCACAACCATCTTCAATCGAGAGGATAGGGTAGCGGGATTGCATGTCTTTCAGGAAGGCAACCATCTCCTTGTAGTTCTTCTTGGATCCATCGGACTTGGAGAAGACATAGCGTTTGGTCTTGCTGTCGTAGAATTCTGAGGCCGCTACGTCCAACGCCAGGAAAATATCTTTTCCGAGTTTGTATCCCGCTTTTTTAACTGCGGCTGCTATCACCTCAAGTGCGGCTTCATTGGACTCGATGTTTGGAGCGAATCCTCCTTCGTCACCTACGGCTGTTGAAAGGCCCTTGCCTTTCAGTACTCCTTTAAGAGCGTGGAAAATTTCTGCTCCCATACGAAGGGCTTCACTAAATGACTCGGCTCCTCTAGGCATGATCATGAATTCTTGAATATCAATCGGAGCATCTGAGTGAGCTCCGCCATTCATGATGTTCATCATGGGTACCGGTAAAACTTTGGCGTTCGTTCCTCCGAGGTAGCGGTAAAGAGGAAGGTCTAGAGCCAGCGCAGCTGCTTTGGCCGTTGCCATGGATACACCGAGGATTGCGTTGGCGCCGAGCTTCTTCTTGGTAGACGTTCCATCGAGGGCCAGCATGGTGTGGTCAACTCCGACCTGGTCAACTGCGTCAAGACCGATCAATTCGGAGGCGATGGTGGAGTTCACATTTTCAACCGCTCTGAGTACGCCTTTACCAAGATAACGTGTTTTACCGTTTATTCCTTTGGGAAGCTGTTTTGCAGGAACTCCGCCGTCACGTAACTCTAAAGCTTCGTTTACTCCAGTGCTTGCGCCGGACGGAACTGCCGCGCGTCCGATGACGCCGCTCTCAAGTTCAACGTCAACTTCGACGGTTGGATTTCCGCGGGAATCCATGATTTCGCGTGCCCGAATATCTGTAATGGTTGTCATAATCGTTGTCTTATTCAGTGTTAGAAAATGCGGAAAGATCTACTCCTCCGAATGGTGTGTCAATGTCTTAGAGCCACCTCCCTTAATAAGTATTTTCCAATAAACAAACCTCATTAGGAGAGTTTGAGTCCTGGATTTTTTACCCTTATTTTTTGATAAAGACTGAAATGCTTGTCCTTAAAAAGCGGAATAAAAGTGCAACCGATTCATTCTAAGACACGTATACCTTTAGTTAACTCCACTTCTATGAAACTAAAAATCTTTCTTCACAAACTCTCTTGGCCCATTATTTTCTTAACGCTATTGCTCCAACGTTCACCGGTCGTGCGGTATCTGGCAGATATTCACGTTTCTCTTACTCCTAGGGTACAACACATTTGGACAGTCGTGGTGGGGGCCGTAACTGTGGGTGCTTATAATACAGTGACGGGAGCTACCGGAGATTTGCGATTTCGTGCACAACAAGACGACACAACCGTTTTTCTTGGAGAGCAACTGTTGTTGGTTATTGAAGTTGAAGGTGGGCTTAAGCCTAAGACATGGGTTGTTCCTGGTCCTTCTGCGTTACCAGAAGGAGTTTCAGCTACTTTTAACGTGAATTTTGGGATTGCGACTATTAGCGGAACTCCAACAGAAGCGGGATCATTTCCAGTAACGATTCAGGCTTGGCAAAACCCAAATATGAGAGGAGACCAAGCTCCCGATTTTAATTTTACGATCACCGTAGAGGCATTGATCAATCAACAGCCATCAGCCCAGGTCCTTGATTTGGGCGGATCGACTGAATTGACAGTGGGCGTTAACGATACGCAGGGTGTCAGTTTCCAATGGCAGAAACAAAACGCGGAAAATGCAGAGTTGTTTGATGACCTAACTGGTCAAACAGGTTCTGTCCTTAGCCTGGCCAATGTAACTATTTCGGATTCAGGCAATTACCGTGTAGTTGTAACTAGAGGTACTATTATCGAAGTGAGCGATCTGGCTTCGGTGACGGTAAATTCACTCATATCGCAACAACCAGAGGAGCAAAGCGTCGATTGGAATGGATCCGCTGAATTTACCGTGCTCATGAAAGATCCGGAGGGAGTTAGCTACCAGTGGCAAAAACAGAACATGGAAAACACGGAGTTGTATGATGACCTCCCCAGTCAAACGAGTGCCACGCTAAGCCTGAGCAATGTGCTTTTGAAGGACTCAGGTAACTACCAGGTAGTTGCCACAAAAGGCTCCGTAGTAGAAGTGAGTACGCCAGCATTGTTAACGGTGAACACCACTCCCTTGCAGGCCTGGCTGGATACCCACTTTGAGGATCCCTTTGGCGATGATACCGCCTTGGATCAGGATCCTGATGAGGATATGCTGATCAATGCCGTGGAATTCACGTTTGGACTCGATCCAAATGCCATGCAGAAAGAAGCTCTGGTCCAAACAACTCAGGAAGAAATAGATGGTGTTGTTCATGCGGTTTATTCCTTTCCTCCGATTCCTGATGGTGTCGATTCTATGGTCTCCCTGGAAGGGAACGTGAAACCGAGCCCGACCGAAGGTTGGTCAACGCTGGTAAACGGCGTGGACGGAGTCGTCATCGAGAATACTTCAGAAGGTTATATCGTAAAAGTACCCGCTTCAGTCCGTGGGTTTAATCGGCTTAGGATTATAAGTAATTAGCAAAGATTTCCTTGTCGGCCTAATTTCTTAGAGATTGCATTTCGGAGGATATCGGTTGTATCGCTAGTGAGAAAATAGTCTTGGCCTCCTTTTGTTTGGGCTTCATTTACACCTCTTGTTTCTACAGTTACCCATATGCGATATAAACTATTTGAAGCGATCAGCCGACTATGGACACGGTTTTCCTGGCCGGGTATTGCGATGATGCTTTTGCTTCAACGTTCACCTGTCCCCAGGATGGTTGCGGATCTTCAATTTTCGGTAGGTCCACGCATGGTCCATATTTTTAAATGGATAATAGGTGCCACCGTTACGAGTAGTCTTTATCAAACGGTTACGGGTGCTACAGGCGATCTTTCGGTTAAACCAAGTCCAGGGGCGGTAGTTGGGTTTGTAAATGAATCGATGAGTATAGCCATTCAAGCGGAAGACGCATACATCGTTTCTGTACTGTTGGAAGGGGATCTCCCGCCAGGGGTGACCTCCAATATCGGAAGTGGGGGAGTCGTAACGAATGGAGTAGTTGCATTTTCTGGGTTTCCAAGCCAAGTGGGGCAGTATCCGATGAAGATTTCGGTGTTATCCTGGGAGGAAAATTCAACTTACGCTGGTGATCCTATTTTCATCAACTTTAGCTTTAGTATCACCCTCGAAGGTCCCGATGTAACCAAGGATCCTGAAAGTATAGTTGTTGCTGTGGGCACAACAGCGGAGTTGAGTGTCGAAGTTGCAAACGCGGAAGGCACTACCTTTCAATGGCAGCGGAATGTTGGGACGAGTCTCAATGATTTTGCAGATATTCAAGGGGCTACGAGTTCGGTCTATTCAGTTCCGAACGTTATGGCAGACAGTCAGGGTGCTTACCAAGTTCGAGTTTCAAAGAACGGGCAAACGATTACCACTCCGTTTGTTTTTCTTACTGTGAAAGCAGCAAATTTTGGAACCTGGCAAATTCGCGAATTTGGGACTGCGACTTCTGAGGAGTCTCAGCCGCTTGAAAATCCCGATAAAGATTCTTTTTCAAATGCGTTTGAATTCCTTTTCGATCTCGATCCCGAGAGTCCCGATTCCATTCAATCTCCCGTTGTTTCGTATGAAACGATAGGTGCTATTGATTACGTCGTTTTTAGTTTCCCTGCCTTGATCGATTATCCGAACCTCAACTTTAATTTCGAGGCCACCAACGATTTGGGCGATAGCAATTCCTGGACTGAGTTAGTGGATGGAATCGACGGGACCATTATAGATTTAACTTCTGAGAGTACCGTTCTGAAAATGCCGGTTGGAGATCAGTTATATTGCCGGATAAAAATAGATACGGGTGGGTAGGCGGCCACAATAATTCCAAATTAAACCACAAAAGCAGTTTAACTATAAATGCCGCAACTATTCGGATTTAGGTAGGGGTCGATCGCCGAGCGAGCCGTCGTGGAATCGGCGGTTTAGGGCCAAGCCTCCCTACTATTTTAAGCGACAGAATAAATTTAAATGCTCTAGTTGGAATGCGCCTCTGCATTTTCCGGGGTTGTGTATGCTTCATCAGTAAGCGTTTTGAGGAAGGCGACCAGCGAACTTAGGTCTGCTTTCGACAGTTCCATGCCTGCAGGAGGATGTTTCGCCAGATTTGCATCGAGAGTTGGACTTCGGATGATTCCTGAATTGTAATGAGCGACTACCTCATCGAGCGTTTGAAAACGACCGTTGTGCATATAAGGAGCTGTAACCGCTACATTGCGTAGGCTGGGAGTAGAAAACTTACCACGATCACTTTCTTCTCCGGTAACTACGAAACGCCCTGTATCCACTGCATCCATTCCGGAAAGACCATTGTTGTGAAACTGATGATCGCTAAAAAGCGTTCCTCCGTGGCAGTGGAAACAGTCGGCACCGAAACGTTGTGAACGTGGTTCGAATTCAGTCATGAAAAGTTCGAAGCCTCGTTGCTCGGACTTTGAAAAATGATCCTTTCCACTCAGCACCATATCAAACTTCGAACGGTAGGAAATTTGAGTGAGGAGAAAGTTTTCAATAGCCAGTCCTATTCGTTCGGCAGTGATCTCCGGACTATCAAACGCCTTGGCGAAAGCCTCTGGATAGCCTTCCATGTTAGAAAGTTTTTCCACGACGTTTTCCAATTGCTCATCCATTTCGGTTGGGTCTTCTATTGGCATCAGCGCTTGATGCCGAAGCGTCGGTGCGCGGCCATCCCAAAAGAAACTCGATTTCCAGGCCAGGTTGAAAAGGGGCATGGCGTTTCGGGTTCCTAATTGACCGTCAATCCCAAGGCTAAATCGATGCGTATCAGTCAGCGCATTGGACTCCATGTGACAGGAAGAACAGGAAAGGCTGTTGTCCCTGGAGAGAGCCTTTTCGTTAAAGAGTTTTTCTCCTAGCTCGACCCGCTCCTGCAGTAACGGATTATCCAATGGCAAATTCGGAATCGGAAATGAACGACTGAGTTTTAACGGGTAGGCTGTGTATACATCTGGCAAATACAGAGGCTTGACTGAACTGGCCCGCATTATTTCAGGTGTGTCAGATGTCAATCTGCGCAACCGAAATGCTCCTGGCAGATTCTTGACAAGAGCTTTGGTGATTGGATCGCCTTCTCGTGAATGGGTTGAATTTCCATCCAAAGCAAAGGATAGGGGCTGAGGAGCGTTGAGTAGGGTGGCTATATCCAAATCAATTTCCAGGGTGAGAGCTTGAGTCAGATCGAGATCGGCCGCGATTGTTATAGTAGTCCGATTGGGATCGCGTGCCAGGTGATAGGAGAATCCCGAGAGCTCTTGATTAGCCGCTCGAAACTTTCCTTCCAGCGCCATAAAAATGTAGCCTCCCTGCCAGCTCCAATGAAGTCCATTCAAGTTTGGATTGAGAGCGTGGTCGGCTGGATACGAAGTCGTTTCACCATTATTTGTCTCACTATCCAGACCTACAAAGAAACGAATACTACGGTACTTCCCGGCAGGAATATCGCTTAGGATGTACGACGTTCGTCTTTGCCCGGTATCTATCCAGGCGTATTTAGTGGGGAGATCGACCATTTCTCCTTCTGAAGTTTCCAGAGCAAAGCCGCTGAGCAAATAACTCAGGCGTGTTATGGAGTACGCTTCTTCTTTCGCGTTATTATACCGAAGTGAATCAAGGCTCAACGGTCTCCCATCAACAACATGTCTGAAGGACAATTTTAGTAACGATTCCTCTTCCTTGGCGTAACTCTGGTCGACCGCGATGGTCACCAAAGCAAAGACTAGACCGAAGATACGATTAAGAGTGATCATGCGCAATTACGAATCATAGAACGCTTTCACTCTTTCCCAAGTTACGCAATCCGACATCGACCGTCTCGGGCCTGCCCTTTTTGTTCCACCTGACTTTGGCTTGCGTCTATTGTCGAATACGAATCTAAACGTTTGAATTCTGTATGTATAGAGCCTTCTACTCCAAAGAAGGTGTTAATAAGTCCCATTCCCTCTTAGTTAGTTGTAATCTTCACGCGAGTGAACCTTGGGCCTGAGGCGCTTATCTTGATCACGTTGCCTTCAGCCGTAGATTCTATGATGACTCCGTTTACGCCATTCTGCAGTGTGCTCCAAGCGTTCGGATCCAGGCCGGCATTACCTTGGAAAGACAACATGAAATCCACTCCCGCAGCAACGGGTAGATAGGTAAAAACTGCATACTGTTCGTTGTTTATTATTTCGATAGATTGTAGAACAAATGGGTTTGATTCAGCTTTGTTTGGGTTGAGGCCAAAGGTATGCTCAATCGCGTTTGAAAGAGTATCCATATCTGGATCGTCACTCTCGGATGAACCGATCCCAAATGGGTCTTGAAAATGGACTTCAATCCAGGATTGAAATGCTGAAGTGATTACGGAAACCGAGGCCGCATTGCTTTGAATCGCATTGCCCCCGTTGGTTGCGACAACTCGATACATGCCCTCATCCGATGTTGTTAGTTGAGAGCTAGAGAACGTGGTTCCGGTTTCACCCTGAATATCGGAGTATTGAGCTTCGCCAGAAAGAATTCGCTGCCATTGGTAGGTGGTTCCTTCTGTGATATCAAGGCTTGCGGAAAGATTTAAAACACCTCCCCATAGAACCGTTTGGTTAATAGGCGGTTGAATTTCTCCAAAAACCAGAACATCCTCATCCACGAGTCCGTCACAGTCGTTATCGAGTCCATCGCAGATGTCCGGCGCTCCAGGATACATGTGCGGATCATTGTCATCGCAGTCGACCTGGATACCGAATCCGTCTCCATCCACGTCATAGTTTTCGACCAGCGGAAACGCAACGACGAACTCGGAGAAGTGGGTCACCACGCCGCAGATCACATTGTTGACGGTATCCAGCGAGGTACTCACGTCCTCCCAATGATCGACATCGTAGTGCAACAGGGTCAGCGCTTCCTCCTCCAGGGGATCCAGCCCTGTGTCATCATAGCTGATGCAAACCTCCACGAAGCCACTGAATAAGACGGTGGTCGATATATCATACCTCCTGCCCAGCAGTTGAAAATTTGCCGGAAGATCCGCCTCTGCAGGTACAGCGGTCACACTCGTTTCACCCCCGGTGTCGACCTGGTCGAAGGTCAATCCCACCTGCCCGTCCAAGAGTGACGTGGTCACGAGGTTACCCACCGGTGTCGCCACCGTATCGTGCAGCAGCTCGTCGGCGCCGATGTCGACCAGCCCGTCGGTGCCGGGGCGCGGGTCGCCCTCGAAGTCGGTCGGCGGCGCCAGCGCGACGTCCCCGCGGTCCAGGGCCGCAGAGCCGTCCGTCAGATGGTAGTCCTCGAAGCGGTAGGCGTCGCCGGCGGGGGGCGGGAATCCGTCCAAGTCCCCGGCCACCTCGATCTCGGTCGCCGTGTTGCCCAGCACGTAGGCCTGCAGCCAGGGGTCGCGGGACGAGGAGACCGTCAGCAGCCGCCCCGCCAACTCGCCCGGGACATAGGAGGAAGCGGCGTCGGTCAGGACCGTGCTCCGCGAGACCGGGTCGTAAACCGCTCGCGCGGTCCACGTGCCCGTCGGTCCGCCCGCGAACAGAGGGTCGCCGTCCACGTTCCCGCTGGCGCCGGGAACGTTCAGATTGATCGCGTTCGCCCCGCTGTAGAACGTTCCATTGAAAGAGACGTCGCCACGGCCGAGCTCGGCGTCGTTGCCGAAGAACAGGCAGCTCGTCAGAACAGGAACGGACAGAGGGGACGCCGAAACGCCGACGAAGCGGTTCCCGCTGAAAACCGTGTTGGCCAGGACGTCGCGGTCGTCCACGCCGCTCATTCCCTCTCCGCGGTTGTTGCTCACCGTGCAGCCGAGCAGAACCATGCCTCCTCCCTGGCCCGGTCCTGCTCGGGCAAACCGCACGCCGTCGTCGTCGTTGCCGCTCACCATGCAGCTCGCCAGCGTCGCGCGAAGCCTCGGCTCCTCGATGTAGAGGCCCGGCCCGAGGTTGCCGGACACGATGCAGCCGGACATCTCCAGAACGTTGTCCGTCCCATCGGCGTGGACGCCCGATCTATCGAAGCTATCGCCCGAACCGTTGCCCGCGATCACGCAGCCGGTAAGAGAGACCGAGGCGCCACCCCTGAGCCCGATGCCAGCGGTTCCATTGGCGAGGAATCGACACGTGAAGAATGACGCCGACGCGCTTTTCATTTGGACGCCATACCTGCCGTTGCCCACGAAGCGGCACTCCGTGAACGTCGACGCCCCAGAGCCCGAGTCCAAACTGACTCCGGAGCCCAAACTGACTCCGATCTTGTATCGTTCCTCGAAGAGGCAGCGCGTGAACGCCGACGCTCCAGAGCCCGAGTCCAACCTGACCGTCTCGAATCGGCAGTCCTCGAAAATCCCCGCGCCCGAAACCGACGTGCCTCCGACAACAGCGATCCCATCGAGAGTCACACCAAAGCCGGGAACAAACAACGTGCCGATCACCCTCGACGCATGCGCCTCCGCGTCACGCTCCGACACGTCCGTCTCCGTCCCCGCAAAGCCGCCGTAAACAGACACCCCGTCCGGCAGCGACACGGCCCCTGCGTAGTCGCCCTCGGCCACCCACACTTCCGGAACCGCGTAGACCTCCGCCACCAACACGGCCGTCGCGATATCCGCGAAAGCATTTTGCCAGCTCATTCCCGTTTCCTCTCCCGTTGCTCCTGAGTCCACATAGACCCGAGCGCCGTTGAAGCTTCTCAGCACAGTGCTAACCGAGTCCGGCTCCGCCGGCGCCGCCTCGCGATTGCCTGCGACGTCCACCGCGATCGTGTAGAACTCGTAGTCCCCTTCTCCAGCGGCCAGTGCCGAATCGAAGAGAATCGGACTGGTTGTGAAAGCACCTGGATACTGCGTCCATGCCCCGCCATTGTGGCGATACCAAAGCTCCACGTGGTCTACACCACTGTCGGAATCTCCACTGGTGTAGTTTAGTTCGAAGACAGCTGGCGACACTACCTCCAGCGAGGCCAGCTCGGAAAACGGCGGGTCCGTGTCATCCGGCCCCTGGCCTGGCGTGAACTCGGCGGGCGACTCATCGGCCCCGATGTCGACCAAATCGTCGGAGCCCGGACGCGGATCGCCCTCGAAGTCGGCGGCGGGGGCAACGGCGACGTCACCGCGGTCCAGCGCCGCCGAGCCGTTCTGCAGGTGGTAGTCGAGCAATTGGTAGACGGCGCCGTTGGCGGCGATGCCGGTCGCGTCACCGACAACTTCGATCGTGGTCGCCGTGTTACCGAGCACATAGGTCTGCCGAATCTGGGTCGTGTTCGCATTAATCATCCGACCCGAGAACGCATCTACTGCGAACGCGCCCAGCCCATCCGTAAGAGTGGTGCTGTTTGTCGCCGGATCGAATGCCGCCGCTTCCGTCCAGGTTCCTGCCGGCCCGACGGCAAACAGCGGGTCGCCGTCCACGTTGTCACTGGCATTCGGCACATTCAGATTGATCGCGTCCGCCCCGGTCTGTGCTCCGGCCACGTCGTCGAAGTAGTCAGCGAGGGCATTGTCTGCGAATAGGCAGGAGGTCACGGAAGGATTTCCCGCTCCCAGCTGTTTGCGCACGCCGTATCCGCCGTTGTGCGCCAGGATAGTATTGCTGATCACCGATGAAGCGGAGTCGCTGCACCAGATCCCGTGGCGTCCGTTGCCGGTGATCGTGGAGTTTGTCACGGTCAATACGGACGAGACCCGGGCATAGATCCCGTCGAGGAGGTTGCCGCTGAATACGCAGTTGGTAAATTCGGGCGAGGAGGATTCGCAGATCGCACCGATGCTGCCACTTCCGGAAATCGAACAATCGATGAAGCGCGGTGAGGAGTCTTGATTGATCTGCACGCAGGTCTGGAGACTGTTCGCCAGGATACACCCGGTGAAGGTCGGCGATGCCTGATAGCAGAAGAGCCCGAATGTCCGGTTTCCCACTACGACGCAATCGGTAAAGTCCGGCGTGCTCCCGCCACGGCTTTGAATGCCGGCGAGCCCATTGTTACTGATCTCACAATCCGTGAAAACCGGCGACGCCTCGAAATTGCAGTTAACCCCGTCCGTACCATTGTGGGAGATCACGCACCCGGTGAGCTGGGGGGAGCTCGGATTCTGACAGTAGAACCCAATCTCGGTGTTGTGGGTGAAGCGGCAATCGATGAAAACCGGCGACGCATTCACCAGCGCTGATTGAACGGAATACACGCCATAGTCGTTCTCGGAGGACGTGCAGTTTTCGAAAGTGGGAGACGAAGAGTTGAGATTGATACCGACGATGAGATCGCTGAACGCGCAGTTCTCGACCCGCATCGTCGTTTCCCCAAAACAGCTCAATCCGTAGTTGGCGGAACCGGTGACGATGCAGTTCGCCAGGATCACCGTGTCGTCGAGCAACGAGCCTCTGACATTCTGGGAGACCCCTCCCGTAATGGTGAATCCATCGACACGCGCTGCTGACACATTATAAAGCAGAACCGCTTCGTTGCCACCGGCAGCATCGATCACCGTTACGTGAGCGGCGACATCGCGCGCCGAGCGTTCGGTTTCCGTGCCGGCAAATCCGCCGTAGAGGGAAATGCCGCTTACCATTGTGACTGTCCCCGTGTAGGTGCCCTCGGCTACCCAGACTTCATCACCGGGCGAGGTGGCCACTACTGCGGTCTGGATAGTCGTAAAAGCCGTTACCCAGGATACTCCGTCCTCCGTTCCGGATACATTATCCTGATCGACAAAGCTAACTCCTTGGGCACTTGCCCCCAGTGCGCCGGCAATTAGAGTGAAGCAAATTGCGATTATTCGGTGGTAACTATGGTTCATAAGCGGACGGCAAATCTCGGAACCTGACCACACCTACTGACTAGTCCTTAGCATAGGCTACACTTGGGGCGTAAAAAAACGACCTGACCAGCGATTTGTTTTTCTTGATATTGCGAAGGTCCTGCTCGACTCGTTCCCGCAAGGATTCGTTCTTCTTCAGCGGTTTCTTCGCCAATCCATTTCTTTTCGCATGCTGCCAGACAAACTCGTCGGGATTCAAATCGGGCGCGTAGGGAGGCAGGAAGTGCAACTCCAGCTTTCCCTTGCACTCCCGTATATATTTCCGAACAACTTTTGCATGGTGGCTGGGATGTCCATCCACCACCATATAAATTTTCTTCCGGGTCCGGCCGCGCCGAAAATCCTTGAGGAATGCGATAAATCGCGCCGCATTAAAATTCCCGGTGTAGACATTGCTCCAAAAGGCTCCGCGCGCACTCAGCGCGCTGATCGCATTCACCTTTTGCCGCTGTCCGGTTGTTCTGACTTCCGGGGTCTTTCCTTTTAAACCGTAAGTTCGTCCGAGAGCCGGTTCAGAGCTGAATCCAGCCTCGTCGAGGAAGAAAATCTCAGCGCCGTTGCGCCGGGCGCGGCGCTTCAACTTCGGGTAATCTTTGTCCAGCCACGCTGAAACAGCTTCGGGACTGCGTTCGTAAGCGCGGCGCAGCGGCTTCTGAGGCGTGATTTCCAAGCGCGCCAACATCCGTCCGACCGCCGTCAGGCCCACCCGGATCCCCATCTTTTCCAAAATGAGCTGAGCTACTATTTGGCGGGTCCACAATCCGAATTCCAAACCGAACTGGCGTGGATCTTTTCCTATGATCCACTTCTTTACCCGCTCACAGTGGGCTTCGGTAAGTTTCGGCTTCGGCCCGCAGGCTTTTCTGGAGGCGATGCCTTGCGCGCCCTTTTTATTATACGCCCTTATCCAAGGATAAACCGAAGTCCGGCACAAGCCGAGCGAGGCAGCGACCGCGGACGGCTTTTCGCCGCCCTCCATGACTCTTTTTATCGCCAGTTTGCGGTAATTTTCCAGGGTTCCATGATCCAGTTTACGACCGTCTATTTTTATCATTCATACACTGTGGCATATAACAGGAGTGTAGTCTATCCTAAAGATTGATCAGTATTTTCCAAAGTTTATACGGCTCTTGGTCAGCAAGCAGATCAGGAATATGAATCCATCCACTTCGATGCGCGGGCTCATTATATTGAGGTACCCAGCAATCTTTCACCCCAAGAATCTATCGAACTAGGGCAGTACCTGTTCAATAAGGCCAAGTAGGAATGCTTGCTTTTAGTACCCCAGATTGGGGGACAACCATTTTTCAGTCTTCTCAACAGGTTGGTTTTTCCGGAGTGAGTAATCTTCAACTTGATCTTTTGTAATCAGACCGACGTTAAAGTACTTTGCATCCGGGTGTGCAAAGAATAAACCCGATACCGACGAAGGTGGATTCATTGCAAAGTTTTCTGTCAGTTGGATGCCCGTATTTTTTTCGGCATCGAGCAACTGCCAGAGCGTATTCTTCTCCGTGTGATCCGGGGCGGATGGGTAGCCAGCGGCAGGGCGAATACCGCGATACTTTTCTTTAATAAGTTCTTCGTTACTCAATTGTTCTTGTGCGCCAAATCCCCATTGGTCGCGCACTTCCTTATGGAGTT
Source organism: Verrucomicrobiota bacterium (assembly GCA_027622555.1). Taxonomy (NCBI): domain Bacteria; kingdom Pseudomonadati; phylum Verrucomicrobiota; species Verrucomicrobiota bacterium. The sequence goes on along the minus strand of JAQBYJ010000086.1, from coordinate 4,097 downwards.
TTTCAGTTAACGCTTCAGCGAAACGGTCGCCCAAAGCTTTAACCATAATGGCTGAGTAGTCGTCTCCCGTTTCCTCAAATCGTTTGGAAAATGTCTCCACCTCGAACCCAGCCGTCGCTGCAAATCCACCGATGTAATCTGCTTTGCCGCTTGATTTTGGTGCTATGAAATCTGACAAGCAAAAGTAGGTATCTCCGTTTTCTTTTTTCTTTTGTTGTCTGATAAAGTGGAGTGTCTTCAACACGTCAGTTCTTGAGTCGTCGGTGTAGATTTCCACATCGTCTCCGATTGCGTTTGCCGGGAAGAGACCGTAAACCGTTCTACAATGAAAAGCTTCTTCCTGGATGATTTCCTCAAGAAGCTTTTGGGCGTCCTCGAACAAAGTGCTTGCTTCTTCACCGTACTTTTTATGGCTCAGAATCTTCGGATAAACACCCTTGAGTTCCCACGACCAGAAAAGCGGTGACCAATCGATAAAGGGGACGATGTCTTCAAGATTAACCCGTTCCTGTATTTGGATTCCGAGAACAGAAGGTTTAGGAATATCAACGGTGTCCCAATCCGTTTTGATAGCTTTATTTCTTGCCTCACCAAGGCTCAGGTACTCGGCGGTGGAAGCCCGATTTAGGAAATTTTTCCGAATAATCGCCTGTTCTGTTTTAAGGGCTTGTACGTAGGCATCGCTTCGCTCCGGATTGAGTAATTCGGTGCAGGCTTCCACAACAAGAGAAGCGTCCAGAACGTGATGCACCGCTCCTGAATAGTTCGGAGCAATCTTAATAGCAGTATGTGCTTTGCTGGTAGTGGCTCCGCCAATGAGGAGGGGAACATTTAAGCCCAAACGCTCCATCTCCGAAGCGTTGTGAATCATTTCATCCAGTGAAGGGGTGATGAGGCCGCTCATACCAATCAAGTTCGCTCCGACCTCAGCTGCCTTTTTTAAAATGGCATCGCAAGAGACCATCACTCCGAGGTCAATGACCTCGTAATTGTTACATGCAAGGACTACGGAAACGATATTTTTCCCAATGTCGTGAACATCTCCTTTGACTGTGGCGAGAACCATTTTCCCCTGTGCCTGCGCTTCGACACCCGAGTCTTTTTCAGCCTCCATGAATGGAAGGAGGTGCGCCACGGCAGCCTTCATAACCCGCGCACTTTTTACTACCTGGGGTAAAAACATTTTACCGGATCCAAACAAATCGCCGACGACCTTCATCCCATCCATCAGTGGACCCTCAATGACATGAAGAGGGCGGTCATACATGAGTCGAGCCTCTTCCGTGTCCTCAATAATAAATTCTGTGATTCCTTTTACCAAAGCATGGGAAAGTCGCTCTTGAACAGTGCCGCCTCGCCACTCGAGAACTTCGACGGTCTTTTCTGTTCCCTGATCTTTAACTTTCTCAGCGTAATCGACCAGGCGTTCCGTCGCGTCATTCCGTCGGTTTAGGATAACGTCCTCAACGTGCTCCAGGAGCTCCTTATCAATATCTTCATAAACAGCCAGCATGCCGGCGTTAACAATGCCCATATCCAGGCCAGCTTTAATTCCATGGTAAAGGAACACCGCATGCATGGCCTCTCGCACTACGTTGTTTCCGCGGAACGAAAATGAAACATTGCTGATACCACCGCTGATTCGTGCTCCCGGGCAAACCTCCTTGATTTCACGGGTAGCTTCAATGAAGTCGATACCGTAGGAATTGTGTTCCTCGATACCCGTGGCCACCGTCAAAACGTTTGGGTCAAAAATGATATCTTGTGGATCGAAGTCCAAGCGTCCGACCAGTAAATCATACGCCCGTTTGCAGATGCGTACCTTGTCCTTCTTCGTGGCGGCCTGTCCTTCTTCATCAAACGCCATTACGATAGCCGCTGCTCCATATCGTTGTATCGAAGCAGCGTATTCCAGGAATTTTTCTTCGCCTTCTTTAAGGCTGATCGAATTGACGACTCCTTTTCCCTGGACGCAACGCAGACCTGTTTCGATGACTGACCACTTTGAACTATCAATCATGATGGGCACGCGAACAATATCCGGTTCGGCCGCAATCAGATTCAGGAATCGCTCCATGCAGGCCTCACTGTCGAGTAGGCCTTCATCAAAATTTATGTCGATCATGTTCGCACCATTTTCCACTTGTTGGCGTGCGATATCCAATGCTTTTTCAAAGTCGCCGTTTTTGATCAACTTCCTGAACATCGGAGAGCCCATGACATTCGTCCGTTCGCCCACCATAATGAATGGAGCGTCCTTGCCTTCAATCGTTTGAGCTTCCAATCCGCTTAATCGAAGTGCCGGAGCCGGTGTCGCTGGTGTGCGTGGCGAAAACTTGGATACGCGCTTAACAATCGCAGCGATGTGTCCGGGTGTCGTGCCACAACATCCGCCTACAATGTTCATGAATCCAGCAGTTGCGAAATCCTCCAAAGAACCAGACGTGATGGCGGGTGTTTCATCGTAGCCGGTTTCGCTCAATGGATTGGGTAATCCTGCGTTTGGGTAACAACTCGTGTAGCACTCGGCGATGCGGGAAAGGTCCTCCATGTAAGGGCGCATTTCTTTGGCACCCAACGCACAATTAATTCCCACGCTAATCGGTTTTGCGTGGCGCACGGAATTCCAGAAAGCTTCCACCGTCTGTCCCGACAAAGTTCGTCCCGAAGCATCGGTGACCGTAAAACTGATCATCACCGGGATTCGTTCGGGTAGTTCTTGTTGCAATCGGTCAATTGCAAAAAGTGCGGCCTTGATGTTCAAGGTATCAAACGTTGTTTCCGGTAATAAAATATCCGCACCACCATCGACCAAACCTTTGGCAGCTTCGTAGTAGGCCTCCACCAGTTCTTCAAACGACACCGCTCGATAACCAGGATCGTTCACATCGGGGGACATGGATGCAGTCTTATTGGTCGGACCCAAGCCTCCTGCCACAAAGCAGCTTCGTCCCGGATTTTTGGCCATCACCTCGTTGGCTGCCTTTTTGGCGAGCTCGGCTGAAACTTTGTTTAATTCATAGACAATACTTTCCAGGCCATAATCTGCCTGGGCAATCGTCGTAGAACTAAAGGTATTCGTCTCAATAATGTCCGAACCAGCCTCAAGGTATTGACGATGAATATCCGTGATGATTTCAGGCTGAGTCAGACTTAAAAGGTCATTATTGCCTTTAAGATCCAAAGGATGATCTTTGAACCTTTCGCCGCGAAATGCTTCTTCATCCAGCTTGTGTCGCTGGATCATGGTCCCCATCGCGCCATCCAGGAACACAATTCGTTTTGCCAACAATTCCCGTAATTGTCGACTTTTTTGAGATTCTGGCTTAGTAGCTGGTAGCGGCTGGGACATGGTATTCTAAAACAAATAACATATCAACATATCATGATATTAAGATATGTAAAGGGTTCTCAGGAATGTTTTCTCTGTATTTTAACAGCCTCGTTTCTTTTGTCTGGAGAGTCATCAAATATTCTTTTAGGAGTTCAGTTCTCTTGATTATTGAGATTTAAGAACGAGGATAGACCCTATGATAAACGAAAATAGCAAAGTACAGGAATTGATTGAGCAAATTTATCGATCTGGACTGACAAATGAGATAGAGCTCCAAGCTAAAACACTAAAGCCCCTCAAGGAATTAAAGGATGAACTTAAAGACCTGGAAAACAAGGGATATATCCGCCGAAAGCAGGCTGGGAAAAATAAAGCGTTTGGAGACAGTATTCAACTAACGCAAAAAGGGTCGAGTTCGGTTCGGTAGTGATATTGGTAGCTAACCATTGAACGATGGAAGCCGTGAAAGGATTCGACAGTCTTCTCGGTTGCGATTGGAGTTGTGTTGCTTTTTTGGCAATTGGAATTTCGATCAGTTTTTTGGTCGCACTTGCTGAGGTTATAGGCGGATTTATGGCACTCGATGCCAAATATCCGTGGGCGAAGGTTCTGTTGAATCGCTGGTCTATGATGTTTTTTACTTTCTACGGACTCTTCACTCTCTTGGTTGGCATTTTGGTTTTGGAGCAGCAGCTTGTTGAACGAAGCCGCTGTCGCGGCAGGTGGTGTTTTTGGGGTTCAAAACTGTGGGGTGGTAAAAGAC
>JAQBYJ010000085.1 GCA_027622555.1 Verrucomicrobiota bacterium | reverse complement strand
CAGTATTAATCCTGTGTGTCCGAATCCACCAAGAACTTTTATTTGTCTCAACTAAAGAAAAACTGATTATTCAAAGTGCCCATTAGTCAATTCCGGGTATTTTCTGATGACTGCGTTATTAAATCATTCTCTTCACAGTAACTAAAATACATTAATTATGGACTTCATAAATACAGCTATTGAAAAAATACAAGCTAACGGACCGGGCTGGATCACAGCCGCAGTCGTAGCCCTTCTTATTTTCGTAATAGGAAAGTGGCTCGCACGAAAAATCACGGACTTGGTCAAAAAGGCCATGGGCAAGGCAAAAATGGACGAAACGCTTATTTCGTTCCTAGGCAATGGCGTTTATATGATCCTTATGGTCTGTGTGGTATTGGCCGCATTGGATTACCTGGGCGTTAAAACGACGGGCTTCATCGCCATTCTTGGTGCCGCAGGCTTGGCTGTCGGTTTGGCCCTTCAAGGTTCATTGGCAAACTTTGCCTCCGGAGTTCTTATCATTATGTTCCGTCCTTTTAAAAAAGGGGATGCCGTTGATGGTGGAGGTGTATTCGGAGTCGTTGAGGAAATCACCATTCTAACAACTGTTATGCGCACTCCCGATAACAAGGTTATCATAGTGCCAAACTCTCAAGTCATGGGAGGTGCAATTACCAACTTTTCTACAAAGCCTACCCGCCGCGTGGATCTTGTTATTGGTTGCGGATACGGCGACGACCTGAAGAAAGTACGTAGCGTCCTTGAAGGAATCCTGGATAACGACACACGCATCCTCAAGGACCCAGCTTACACCATCGGGGTATCCGAACTTGGTGACAGCAGCGTGAACTTTGTTGTTCGCCCCTGGGTGAACGCTGCCGATTACTGGAACGTATACTTCGAAACCCTTGAGGCTGTTTTTAACCGCTTTGGGGAAGAGGGAATCTCAATTCCTTACCCGCAAACAGATGTGCACTTATTTCCAGCACCGTCTGATGCAGGAGAGAAAGCCGCTTCTTAAACCCGAAGTATCTATACTCTTCATACAAAACCCGGTTGCAACAGCAGCCGGGTTTTTTTCATATCTATCCGGTTAGAATGCCCTACCCTCATTTGATTCAAATCCAATTCCCGAGCTTATCCTGGAACCGTAGTTTTACTCGACGGCGTTGTCATTTTCTTCATCCTTGAGTCTCATCCTTGAGTCTCATCCTTGAGTCTTCAGCTTTGATCTATGCCTTCCGCCAATAATCATTTTGACGTCATCGTTCTAGGAGTCGGTTCCATGGGATCCGCAGCTTGCTACCATCTGGCCAAACGGGGATCCAAGGTCCTAGGTCTTGATCAATTCGAAATTCCTCACAATCAGGGTTCACACCATGGAAAGTCCAGGATGATTCGGAAGGCCTATTACGAAAACCCGGACTACGTACCTTTACTCAACCGAGCATACGAATTGTGGGACGAGCTTCAGCTAAAAGCCTCAGAACCTATCATTAATAGGACAGGAGCCGTCTACTTTGGCTGCCCTGAAGATTCGATCGTTTCAGGTGCCCTCCATTCAGCCAGACAACACCAATTGCCACACCGTTTCCTCAATGCTTCAGAAATACAGGAGACCTTCCCCTCCTTCTCATTGCCTGATTCCTTCATAGGGTTATTCGAAACAGATGGAGGCTACGTCCGACCTGAACAAGGCATAGTAGAACATGCCTGGCAAGCATCAGGAGCAGGGGCAAAAATCCTGACCAATACTCCAGCCCTGAATTGGAATGCGACTCCTCAAAGTGTGGAGGTCAGGACAGCCGAGGGCACACTGTTTGCCGACCAGTTGATAATCAGCGCCGGTGCCTGGACCCAACGCATTTTTAAGAACCTGGGAGTCCAACTTACCGTAACGCGTCAGGTCCAAGCCTGGTTTGAACCGGAAACGAATCCAGATAAATTTAGTCCGGAAAATTTCCCCTGTTGGTTTATAGAAACGGATCCACCTTACGGTCACTATGGTTTTCCGATTCTTCCCGGTCAGAAAGGATTAAAAATAGCCCAACACAAACCTGGCATCCAAATCCCACTGGCTGAAATAGGAATGGCACTGGAACCACCTACCCCGGCTGAGCTCAATTCGCTTAGAGAAATACTCGCTCAATACATCCCTGGTTCAGCAGGACCATTAATCAAGTCCTGCACTTGCCTGTACACGAATACTCCTGATCAACATTTTATTCTTGGGAAACACCCCGAAAACAACCGGGTCACCATCGCAGGAGGTTTCAGCGGCCACGGTTATAAATTCGCGAGCGTGATAGGAGAAATTTTGGCCGATCTCGCAATGGATGGAAGTACCCGTCACCCTATCGAATTTCTCAGTCTTGATCGTTTTTCAGGTGATCCGTCCAGGAGTTGCTAATTAACCAACATCGAACAACGACAAAAATCTTTCTACTCATCCCCAATGGGTTCACTCTAAATTTTCACTCGATAACACAAAATGAAAAATTGTTTTTCTCTCCTTCTAAGCACCTTCCTTTTCATGGTAGTAGCTTCCATTTCAACCGTTGCTCAACCAGCCTCCGTAGTTCCAATATCCAGGTTGGACCAACCATCGTGGAAAGACCGCTATGAGAATAAACTGGCGGAAGCTGCCAAACGAGGAGAGGAGGTTGAACTGCTGTTTATCGGCGATTCAATTACCCATGGATGGGACACCGGGTTATGGGAGGAAAACTTTGCTAAATACGGAGCCTTCAATCTCGGAATCGGTGGTGATCGAACCGAGCATGTGCTGTGGCGCATAGAGAATGGAGCTCTAAAGAACCTGTCCCCTAAAGTGACCGTGCTTATGATCGGAACCAATAATACAGGTCAAGCCGAAGGCCAACCCGCTGCGGAGACTATTCAAGGGATCAGCGCAATTCTAGATGAACTTAACAATCGGCTACCCGACACCCAAGTTATCTTGCATGCTATTTTTCCTCGTGGAGCCACAACCGAAGACCCGAAACGAATAGTTAACGCAGAGATCAATAAAGCCCTTCCAGCTTTGGCGGCTGAGAAAGGAGCCGAATTCCTGGATATTAATCACCTTTTTCTCGAACGAGATGGAACCCTGCCTCGCAATATCATGCCGGATCTTCTGCATCCTAAAAAGGAAGGATACCGACTCTGGGCTACCGGATTGAAGCCGTCATTAGATCGACTTTTCGGAGAGAAAACTCGAACTGTATCGCCAACTGTGATTCCGCTTTGGCCTACAGGCGTTCCAGTACCGCACGACGCTTCCCTGGTTGAAACCAGTGAAGCAAGCGCAAAAAATGGTGGAGGTGTGATTACACGTGTCACCAACGTGGCAAATCCCAGCATCACCGTTTACCCAGTAAAAGGACGTCGCCCCACTGCAGGCGTTCTCATTTGCCCGGGAGGAGGATACGGCATACTCGCGTGGGACTTGGAGGGCGAGGAGATTGCAGAATGGCTCAACTCGATTGGCATAACGGCAGCCGTCCTTAAATACCGGGTACCTAATAACCGGGAAGGCGCTTTACAGGATGCTCAACGCGGAATGGGCCTCATGCGAAGCAAAGCTGAAGAGTGGAACCTGAATCCAGAACAAATCGGTGTACTCGGATTTTCTGCAGGTGGACATCTTTCAGCCACTTTGAGCAATCAATGGAGAAAACGAATCTACCCGGCCGTCGATGCAGCCGACGCCCTTTTGTGTCGTCCGGATTTTACGGTCCTGGTTTATCCAGCCTACATTGGAGACCAAGAGTTTAACATGGTTTCGGGTTTTACCATGGATGCCGATGCACCACCGGCTTTCATCGTTCAGACTCAAGACGACATTAAACATTTTCCAAGCGCAATCGCCTACCACACCGCCCTTATAAAGGCCGGCATTCCCTCAGAGCTCCACACCTTTCCAACAGGAGGACACGGCTACGGCCTTCGTCCAAGCGCGTACCCGGTTTCTGGATGGAAAGACCTGTGTCGCGATTGGCTCTTGAGATTGTAAGTATCTTCAGGTTCAGGAAAGTCAGGCAGTCATATCGCCTTCGAGACCCCGCTTAATCATCCAATGCCTTAGAGCCAGGGATGCCTTGTCAGCCTTGGCATGCACTTCTTGAGCAATGTCCAAAGGAATCTCTTCCGGTTTCTGAAGTTCAACTATGGCGCGATCTTCGTAGATAATTTTCTTCTCCCAGGCTAACAGGTCTTCCACAGGAACGTCGTGGTCAAAGTTGCGATGAAATACAGCGATAATTTGAGCTTTGCGAGCTGAGACAGGAGCGATGTTAAAATGTATGACATGCTCACGGTCGCCGGGATAGCTAATCACCGTTCGCGTGCAAAACGGGAGAAACAAAGTCCGTTGCATGTGGCGGTCCAACTCTGTGGCATTTTCAATGGGTGAGTCCCCGGGATTCGAGGCTTTGTAATCGAACTCCATTATCATGGTGAATTCGTTTTGGGCGAATGCATATTCTGCCCCCATAGTTGCACTATCCTCTTTCCCAAAACTATTTTGATGCACGAACGAGAAATGCGCGTTATCGATAAAGTTCTCAATAAGGCGACCAGCTGAACAGTCCCAGATTTCCGGTCCCAGGTGAAAGCGGCGATAATTTCCATCACTTTCCTCAGGCTCCCAAACAGGAATTTGATTCGTCGGCTTCTCTCCCAGACACACCCATATAATTCCGTAGTGTTCTTCGTGAAGTACAGTCTGCAATCGAAGCTTATCCGGAATTTTCCACTCAGGATGACTGGGGACCAACACACACTTTCCGTCTCCATCGAAACGGTATCCATGATAAGGGCACACCAAACAACCGTCCTTCACCCACCCTTTGGACAGAGGTGCTCCGCGGTGTATACAAACATCCTTCGCCACCACATAGCCGTCGTTCGAACGAGAAAGAACCAGATCCACATCCAGCAGTTTCTTCTGAATCGGCGATTCACCTATCTCAGCTTCGAGTGCCAGCGGGTACCACATATTTGAAAGAATCTTCCAATCGTTCTCAGAAAACGTGCATTCACGTGGATAAGCTAAAGTGGTCATGAGCTGAAAAAAGCATGGGGGGTTACTCAAGGTGGTCAATTATCAATCATAAAAGGATCGCAGCTAAAGCTACTCCTACACTTAATCTTTATCGATGACTTCTTTTCAACTTTGGGCATCGGCCTTTTTACTCATCTACTTGGGCTGGTTACTTTACTTAACGTTCAAATCATTCCAAAGGCCATCGAAGGATTTAGGTGAGTTCTTTTTGGCCAACAAGTCTGTTAAATTCCTCCCCTCTCTTCTTACGTTCTGGGCAACTTATTTTAGCGCGGCGGCGCTGATTGGTGGAGCCGGTTATTACTACATCCACGGCGTAGGAAATTTTTTATTCGCGTCATTGGGCTATGTCATTCTGGCAGTGATCGCAGGAACCATAGGCAAGCGTATGTGGAGATTGTCGCGCGAGTTTCCAAACACGAGATCTCCCATTCAGCTATACCTAAAGCCGTTCAATTCCCCAACACTTGAACTATTCTTCATTGTGGTATCCCTCGCATGCCTGGTTCCCTACCTTGCGGCACAGATAACCGGCTTCGCCCGAATGCTGGAAAGCTCTCTTGGGTTACCTTATGTCGCAACCGCAGCTTTTGCCTTGGTAGTCATTTATTTTTATTCCGAGTCCGGCGGATTGTCTAACATTATAAAAACCGATGTCATTCAAGCGATGCTCACAATTGCAGGGTGCATCGCGGTAACAGTTGTCTTTGTTGGGATTTATTGGGCTTTCGACTTGAATCAATTTATCGCGGACGTTGACAGTGTCTCAACCCCTTCCCTCCTTAGTCTGCCGGGTCCCCAGGGACTCTATTCACCCGTCAATGTTATCGGCCTGGCCCTACTCATTTCTTTAGGTGCAACGCCTATGGCTCATAATGCCCAGCGTTTTATGATCGTGAAGGAAGAACGTTATCTGACCCTAATGATGTTTATCTTTCCGTTTATGGGCATCATGTTGACCGTCATTGCAGGTACGCTGGGCTTAGGTGGAGCCGTTATATTTCCCGGTCTAGATAGCGGAGATCAAATCATCGGCGAAATAATGACCACGGTGCCAGCGGTGCTGGGAGCCCTAGCTCTTGTGGGAGTTATCTGCGCAACCATGTCGACCGCAGATTCTATTCTTTTAAGCATCGGTTTTATAGTCAGCGAACAGTGGTACAGAAAAAAGGAGGCATCCCATACAGGTATCCTAAAACTCAACCGCTGGTTCACGCTCTCGATAGCTATTTTCGCTTTTATCGCCAGCATTAAGCCCGAACTGGTTTCCGAACTGGCCTTCAATGCTTTCGCTGGAATGCTTCAGCTAGCGCCTGCCATGATCGCTGGACTCTACTTTCCAAAGATCGGAGCCAAATGGGCAGGTGCAAGCGGACTTGTTGGACTGATCATAGTAATCGCCTCCAAACTTGGGTGGTTGGACTCTTTGTTGCCTGCCGGATATCCCGGGTACCTGGCAGGGTTTATCGCGGCAGCGGTAGTTGTTGGAGCTGCTTTAGCTGCGAATCGTATATCGAAGGTGTTCAATCGCAGCTAAAGCAGCTCCTACAAAAAAACCGCCACTGTTCACTCGTCACATCACAAAGTCGTCAGATACTTTAACAGCTCAACTTGTTGAGTTTCATCCAGGGTATCCATCAAACCTGGAGGCATCATGGACTGAGGCAGTCTGGTAATCTTTTTTACTTCCGATTTTGCGAGCGTTATCAAATTAGAAAGAGTCTGAATGGAAACAGCAGTGTCGTTTTCGTTTTCGATCATCCCGGAAACGGTTTGCCCCGAATGCGTTTCAACCAGAGTCAGTTCGTAATCGCTACCCACTACCGCATTGGGATCGATGATATTCTCCAGAAAATAACGGGCACCATTTTCACCTGAACCTGTCAGGTCGGGTCCAAGAAGCACTTTATTTTCGTTGGGCAAATGACACGAAGAACAGAGGGATTCAAAATGAGATTTACCTTCCTTGACCTTGAAAGCCCAGAGAGGTGCTTGCGAATAAAACGTATCCAATTTCTCAATCTTAGCTGCAACATCCTGGGGCGATTCTTTTACCCTACCCCAAACGCGGGAAAGTCGTTCCTCCACTTCCGGACTGTTAAGCACACTCATTTCGCGAGCATGGTAGGCGCTTAGGTGCTTTTTAGGTATAATCCTTTTTTCAATAGCATCTAACAAGGCAACCGCCATGGGTTCCCGTTTGGTGAGCGCATTGATCGCTGCCTCTTTTTCCTTCTCACTAAACTGATCGAATCGTCCAATCAGTAATTCGGCCATATCGGATCTGTCCAGCTGGGGAGATAGTTCAATGATAGCAGTTGTGAAGTCTTCATCGTCCAATAGAGAAATAAACAAATCGACCGAGTCCGAATCTTCCGCATCTGCCAGAATGCCAAGCGCATTCAATCTTTCATCAAGAGGTGCATCGGTGTCGGCCAGGATGTCGCGCATTTCCGGATAAATGGAGGTGTCTCCAAATGTGGAACCAATTACCCGTGCCAATTTGGCGATACGTTCGTTAGAACTATCGTACAACTTCCCGGAAACAGATTTCCATCTACGCGGCATATTGAGATCTCTCTGGCCTTCCAGCCCTAGTGCAACCGCCTCAATCAATGGCTCTTTGTTTTTTGCAGATCCCAGAGTTTTTAAACTCCGATCCAACGCTTTCCCTTGAAGATTGGCACTAAACCAAATGGCATAATCAAACAGTACATCTATCCTGCTTTTATCCACCAGACGAAAGGCACGATCGGGATCTTCTCTCATCAACTCAGCCAGTCCATACCAAATCATTTTAGGCAGGTAACGGTCGTCTTTGTCTTCCTCATGCCGTACCAGAGCCTCGCACACTTTCCAGGCAGCCGATGAGCTTATTCTCTGCATGGCTGATGCCAGATATAAACGCACAACTGGTGATGAGTCAGACTTGGCCAATTTCGTGAAATGGTTCTGCATCCGGGTGGACGCCTTCTTTTCATCCGTCAGTAACTGAATGGTCCAGGCGCGAACGTATTCATTTTCATCTTTCAGGAACTCTTGAGCGGCAGAATCATCAAGACTCCCAATAGCAAACAAGGCCCAAAGCGCTCGTAATCGTCTCGCCGGATCTTCATGATTAAAGCCCATCGATTCCAGCTGTGCTTCGGTATCCCTGGAAAGGGTACCTTGATTATTACGTTCCTGAAGTAGCCGACGCGCCGTCCGCGCATACCAATCGTTTTGATGAAGCTGGTAATTAACCAACTCAGCATCACTTGCATTTTGCAGGTCGACCTTGACCGGCTGAAACGTTTCCGCCCAAGCCATACGGTAGAGACGACCATTCCCACGATCCCATTGTTCTGCTTTGGGATTATGACATTTCTGCAGGTCTACCCAATCACTGAAAATGACGCTACCGTCTGGTCCGTACTTAAGTTTAACTCCGAGGTAAGTTGATTCGGGAGAATACAGCATATCGAAACCTCCATGCACAGTGTTATAACCACTGCCCTCACGAAGGTTAACCTGGTGGTTCATCTGGTGACCATGGATGTTATGGGTAAACAAATGATCTCGGTAAGTTTCCGGCCAATTGTCACCGAGGTAGATCATGCTCCCAACCGGGGCGTGTCCGCCGTAAACGGCCCGGCTTCCAGGTTTACCAGCACCTCCTTCTCCATGTCCATAACGTGCTGACGCAAATAAGTAGTTTGGGAAATGATCGAAATTCTCAAGAGCATTATTCGCTATAAAATCAGCATGTCCTTTATTTGACTGATTCCAGAAATGACCTCCCTGGATGACGTAGGTGGAGAAACCGCGCCCCCAACGACTCCGGCAATGGGTCATGAACAACTGTCCCATTTCATTAAAATCCAGACCCCAGGGATTACTACCACCATAGGCAAATATTTCAAACTCATGCCGTGTTGGATGATACCTCCATACTCCGGCTGTAAGAAGCAGTCGTTCCTCATCCGGAACACCCGGCTTCCCAATCAGTGCGGAATTAAAAATACCCTGATTACCATATAACCATCCATCGGGACCCCAGATAAAACTGTTCAAGGTTTCGTGAGTATCCTGATAACCGAAACCATCCAGCAGCACGATTGGCTCGGAATCGGGCCTGTCGTCCATATCCCGATCCGGAATAAACAACAACTCAGGTGCTGCTCCCACCCAAACCCCGCCAAAACCCAGCTCCAATCCACTGGCGAGGTTGAGACCCTCAATAAACACTTTACGCGTCTCATAGCTTCCGTTGGCATCGCTGTCTTCAAAGATCACTATTTTATCCAGACCCTCACCTTCCTCGCGTTTGCTTGGATAGCTGTGTGCCTCGATCACCCAGATACGGCCTTTGGCATCAAAAGTAAATGCAATGGGTTGATGCAGGTCTGGTTCTGCGGCAATGATGTCGACTTGAAAGCCTTCGACTACGGACATAACCCCCACCGTTTCCGATCCATTACCTGAAGGTTCGATCGGGTTTTGAACCAGGTGTGCAAGGATCGGATTTTCACGAACCCTCGCACTCGCTGAAGTACCCGCTTCGTGGGGACGATCGGCATAAAACCGAAAGTCATCGTAATTAATGTGACCCCAGGGGACCGAAATCTGATCTTCAACACGAATAAAAACTTCCTTGCCCAGATGGGCACTGAGGTCGAAATAAACGCGCTCCATTTGCTCCCGGTTATGCCCGCGGAAACTCTGAATCACTTTCCGGGAGTCCTCATTCAACACCACCTCAACACTGCAGGAAAGTCGACCACCTCCTCCCACCAATAGACTTGCCCACGGATGATCGACGACAAAGGGAACAGAAGTTAAAGTGCCCGTTTTGCTGTCACCCTTATTCTCAAAACCGGTAATGAAGTAATCACCTTCCTTACCGCTCAACTGATCCGGCCAGCGTTCACTGATCGTATCTTTTTTTACCGGTTGTCCGACAAACGCTTCTCCTTCAACCATCCAATCGTTTAAAGTCCCATCTTCGAATCCCAGGTTCAAATGTCGCCCATCTGCTGTCTTTGGAATGATTCCCGGCGTAGGCTCCAGAGCCGAGTGTGCTGCAACCACATCGAATGAATGATCCCCCGGTTGAAGCTCCCGGAGACGTATGTTTTTGAACTCAACCAATGTTGGTCCACCGCTGTGAAGCTGAAGCGCCAGTTGCCCTGTCAGATCTCTTTCGCCGGCTTCCCGATCAATCAGTTGAGAGAAAAGCGTCCCATTAACATAGACCGACACAAATTCGTCGGAGGCAACGATCCTATAATCGTTCCATTCGTTTTCACGGAACAACACAGCATATTGATCTTTGTTGGCAAAACCCTGCTCAAGGCGACCTCCCTGTTCGTCTATTAAAACCCGTACCCCGCGCTCGACCAGCAACTTGCGGCCGTGTTCGTCATAAATACGTCCAAGCCACATGGCACCCATATCGAGGTCGGCTTGATACCCTTTAACCTCATTGATGCCCGTGGCCTGACAACGAAATTGGATGCCGGAGTTCGCCCGGGGATTTCCTGAAAGACGAAACTGAAGCCGAAGCTCGAAATTGGCTACGTCTCCTCCCCGCCAGATCAGCCAGTGGTTTTTTTCAAGCCGCTCTCCCTCAGGGATTTCACCGATAATCGAACCTTCCTCAACGCGCCAGTATTCGGAGGATCCCTCCCAACCATTTAGGGACTTTCCATCGAACAAACTCTTATAAGTACCTGCGCCCGAATTAGCAAACCCGAGACAGGTTATGGAAACTGCAATAATGGAAAGGACAAATTTTAATGAAACATGCATGAAAGGAACCGGTGTAGAAGACAATGAACGTATACGAACGAGCAGCTTTACTAAAGGAGAATGAAAAGCCGATACAATAAGAAGTCCCTAAACCTGGAATCCGCTATTTTTTTCCAGGAAAGGGAAAATCCTCCACGACATTAATCATCAATCGCCTGAAACACCAACTGCCTGAATTGCCATCGTGTGTCGTCGGTTTTTTGCCCGAAGGTTTGTTTTAAAATGATTCCAATGATTTGTTCTTTAGGATCCGCAAAATACTGGGTATTGGCCGCTCCACCCCAACTGAAGGTTCCCTCACTCCCGAGGCCTCCCTGGGCAACTCCCTTGTCGTTCAATACACTGAATGCCAATCCGTATTGACTGGCGGGGGACGTATCCACACCGGAAGCCATCATAGTCTCGATGGTAGTTCGGGTGAGTAGGCGCTTACCATTCAACTCACCACCGTTCAGATACATTTGCAGGAAGTTTGCGTAATCGGTGGCTGTACTCAACAAGCCTCCTCCGCCGCTAAAAAGACTCTTCGCACCTTTGAAGGGATAGTCCGGATCAATGGTTCCGTCCCCAATGTAGGAAACCCATTTTCCATCCTTTGGACCATGCGTTAGAACCAGACGGTCGACCTTATTTTCAGGCAAATAAAAATAAGTATCCTTCATACCCAGAGGTTCAAATATTCGGGAGGAAAAGAATTCATCCAACGGCATTCCTGAAAGAATTTCTACGAAGTAGCCCAGCACATCAAGGCCCATGGAATAGGAGTATTTTTCTCCTGGATTAAAATGAAGGGGCAACTTCGCCAGCTTCTTGATGTTGTCGGAAATTAAAACATGTTTTTGAGTTACCGCTTCAATGATTCCAGCTTCTTTATAAATGAGGCGTAAACGCTCATCAGGATCGATTGCACCATAGCCGATTCCTGAGGAGTGCGTAAGTAAATGTCGAATGGTGATCTCCTGATTGGCGGGAATGGTTGTGTAGCTCCCAGCAGTGTAATTATAAGTATCCAGAACCTGCGGGTTTTTAAATTCTGGAATCCACTTTGAGATAGGATCATCCAGTTTAAACAATCCTTCTTCCCACAACATCATCACTGCGGTGGCAGTGATCGCCTTCGTTTGAGAAAAGATGCGAAAGATATCATCCTTCTTCAGCTCCCGCCCGATCTCGGCATCGGCAATGCCAAAAGCTTTGTGATAAACAATTTTGCCGTCCCGAGCTACCAGTGCCACGAGGCCGGGAACGTCGCCATCGGCAATGGCCGATTCCGCCATTTTATCAATTCGCGCCAAACGTTCCGGCGACATCCCTACACTTTTGGCAGAACCCTTGGTTAAAGGAGGTGATTTCTGAGTAGAAGGTGTCTGTCCGGAAAGCGAAACACTCAGACTTAGACAAATGAGGATTAAGAGAAGCTTCATAAAATGTTATTGTTTTTCGTAATTATTGATCATCAATCGCCTGAAACACCAGTTGGCCAAACTGCCAACTCGTATCATCCGTTGTCTGATATCGAGTTTGCTTCATTATGACTCCAATAATCTGTTCATTGGGATCTGCAAAATACTGGGAATTAAAATAGCCTCCCCACCTGAAGGTGCCAGCGCTTCCCGGTCCACCAAAAGCAACTCCCTTTTCATTCAACAAACCAAAGACCAGTCCGTAATCTTCGGTTTCCCTATTCAGCGCCACCTGAGGAGACATAATGGTATCAATCGTTGTCCGGCTCAAAAACCGAATACCATTGAGTTCACCATCATTGAGGTACATTTGCAAAAAGGTCGCGTAGTCCTGCACCGTGCTGGTTAACCCAGCGCCTCCACTGAAAAAGGCCTTCGCACCTTTGATGGGATAGTCAGCATCGTAGTATCCTTCTACTCCAGTGTACTTTACCCATTTGCCGTCTTCTGGTTTTTGCACGGTGACCAGGCGATGGGCTTTGTTGTCCGGCACATAGAAACCAGTATCCTCCATTCTCAACGGATCGAACAAACGGGTTTTCAAAAACTGGTCGAAAGGCATTCCGGACACCACTTCGATGAAGTATCCCAGCACATCCAACCCTTCGGAATAACGATACCCATCGCCCGGATGAAAGTGCAACGGGAGCTTCGCCAACTTCTTTACGCTATCCCCAATGGTTACCGGTTCGGTAGTGAACAAATCAGTGATCCCGGCTTTTTTGTAGATGAGTTTCATGCGCTCATCCGCGTCAATGAGGCCATACCCAAGGCCGGACGAGTGTGTCAGCAAATGCCGAATCGTGATTTCCCGATTGGCGGGTATAGTCGTGTAAGTTCCGCTGGTGTAGTTGTAACTATCCAACACTTGCGGGTTCTTGAATTCCGGAATCCATTTTGAAACTGGATCATCGAGTTTGAAGAACCCCTCCTCCCAGAGCATCATGACTCCTGTCGAAGTGATCGCCTTGGACTGAGAAGCGATTCGAAAGATGTCGTCCTTCTTCATTTTACGACCACTTGCATTGTCGGCTAATCCAAAGGCTTTGTGGTAAACAATCTTTCCCTTCCGGGCAACCAATGCCACTACACCTGGCACATCATTATCCGCAATGGCGGACTCGGCCATCGTATCAATGCGAGCCAGACGCTCGGGCGACAGACCAACGCTTTGTGGTGAACCCGTACTGAGTGGAGCCGATTTTTGGATAGACGGCGTCTGCCCCGAAAGGCCCAAAGTTAAAGTCCAAAGGGTAAGAAGAAGAAAAGCACGATTCATGGAACCAAAGAAAATAACTAAGAAAGGATAAGACAACTCAGTTATTTCAGATGAGTATTTGCCATGAATTTGCAGGAACTGCTTTAGCTGCGATTTCCCTGGGAGTGCAAACCCCAGCTTGGCATTTTCATTATCAATTCAAAGCCAACCCTACCATTTATACCATAGCCTCTCGAAAGTGCTTTCTGCATAACGCCACGTACCGTTCGTTTCCGCCGATCTCAACCTGAGCTCCTTCCTTAACTGCTTTTCCATCCGGGCCCATCCGCAGATTCATCGTGGCCTTCTTTCCGCAATGACAAATCGTTTTGAGTTCATGGATACGATCAGCCCATGCGAGCAAAGCCATGCTTCCTTCAAAAAGATTTCCTTTAAAGTCGGTCCGCAAACCGTAACACAATACAGGGATTCCCAGATCATCAGCCACCGAACAAAGTTGCTGCACCTGATCACGGGTAAGGAACTGGCACTCGTCAATCAAGACACAAGCAAGACTACTCCCCTTATGTTTGCAGGCAATCAATGCAAGCAAATCTTCCGTACTTTTAAATTCGTAAGCGTCACTACTCAGCCCGATGCGGGACACTATTTTCCCAGTTCCCTCGCGTTGATCAATCGAAGGTTTCATGAGAAGGGTTTTCATCCCTCGTTCCTGATAATTGTAACTCGATTGCAGTAAAGAGGTGCTTTTGCCCGCATTCATCGCGGAATAGTAGAAGTATACTTGGGCCATTTCGATAGATGATGTTTTCACTTGGCGCTCAATGCCAAGCAGAAATAAAAAACGGCACCGATCAAAACCGGTGCCGTGGCGAAATGATATAAATGGTTTCTCTGCTTATTGGCTCCAGGGTGGAACTACACCTGAAGAACGTGCGTATCCGATAAGTTGCCCAAGGTGCTCATAACAATGACCACCTGCAAGCATCACTGCCTGCATTCTAGGAGCTTCTTGTCCAAACAATTTAATGTTCTCATTGAGACTTGCTTCGTCGAGGGCTCTTACCGCCTTTTTGGCGTGGGCGATGCTGGCTTTAAGCACTTTAACAGTTTCGGCTTTGGTAGTAATGGTCTTCTCGAATTGGCGAGGATTAACTCCTTCGGGTGTTTCAGCACCAAACATACCGGCAAAGAAATAGTTGGCACTGGCCGCGTGCAGAATCGCTTCGCGAACCGAACGTACGCCTTCCGCAGGACGCCACTCCATTCCGTCTTCGGAAAAAGCTTCCGCCAATTGAACCAGCTTATCCGTTTCACTGCTATAATGAGCCAGGAACGATTTTTGAAAAGTCGTGAGGTTTTCACCTGATTTGTGGGCTGCGCCAAATACAGATGCGGTCAGCCCAATCAAGAGCAGGGTCGATATTAGGAATTTAGATTTGATCATAATGAGTTTTATTGAGTTTAGAAATGAATAGAGTCGAACAACCTCACAAGAAGGTGATTTTGAGAACAGACATTATTGAAGAGCCTGTAGACTGACGAATATTCCAAAAGTTTCCAGCCAGAACCACTATTATTCAGAACAGAGTTAAGACGACAATCACATCGCCGCAGTTCTAACACCTGAAATCTGCCTACCAGGCGAATCGATAACCACTGACCCGCTTTCAGTCTTTCGCTTTAATAACTTTCTGATCTGTGTGAACTTATGTTTTCTTATAAAGCACTTCGATTACTCCCATTCCTCCTTATAGCTCTTTATTCTCAGCTCTTCGCTGCCGACCATTCATCTGTGGTGAGCGGGTCGAATCCAAACATCATCTACTTGATGACGGATGATCAGCGGGCCGACACGTTGGGTTGCATGGGGAATTCCATCATCCAGACCCCGAATATTGACAAGATGGCTTCCCAAGGCGTGCTGTTTAAAAACGCGTTTGTCACCACAGCCATTTGTATGACCAACCGGGCTTGCGTGTTCACCGGACAATACGCCGCGCGCCACGGGATCATAAACTTTGGCAACGACTTTACCGCCGAACAGTTGAGCAACACCTATCTTGCTCAACTCAAAAAAGCCGGGTATCGAACCGGATTTATCGGAAAGTGGGGTGTTGGCGATCCAAAGCAGGCCGACGGTATTCTCGACTTCAACAAAGGGTTTCCCGGTCAAAGCCATTACTTTGAAGGGGACGTAAAGGAAAAGAAAGGCCAGCACCTCACAGCCAAGATGGGAGATCAAGCGATTGAATTCCTGGAGGGCTGCGATACCCGTACACCCTTCCATTTATCCATTAGTTTCAAGGCTGCCCACGTTCAGGATTCGGCTGACATTTATTCCGATCAATTTCCTTCCGATCCTGCATTTGCCGATCTCTACAGCGACATCACGATGCCACGACCATACACAGCAGCCGCGGAATACCATGACCGCATGCCCGACTTTTTAAAGAACAGCATCAATCGCGACCGTTGGGCCATTCGCTTCCGTTCACCAGAAACTTTCCAGAAGTCGGTCAAAGATTATTACCGCCTCATCACGGGCGTCGATGTAGTTGTTGGTCGGATTCGGGAGCAACTGGAGAAACAGGGCTTTGCCGACAACACTGTCATCCTGTTTACCTCCGACCATGGTTTCTTTCTGGGAGAATACGGCTTTGCCGGAAAGTGGACACCTCATGAAGTTTCCATCCGTATCCCATTAATCATTTACGATCCTCGACTGGATCCATCTCAGAGCGGCACATCCCGAGAGGAAATGGCCCTGGCCATAGACATGGCCCCCACTCTACTTGAATACGCCGGTGTCTCTGTTCCGAAAGGGATGCAAGGCGTCAACCTCAAGCCTTTGGTAGATGGCGCCGTACCAACCGACTGGCGCAGCTCTTTCTTTTACGAGCATTGGTTCACAGCCCAAGGTCGCATCGCTCTCAGTGAGGGCTATCGCGATGAACGCTGGAAATACGCCCGCTACCTCGTCCCTGGAGAAGAAGAGAAAGGAACCGCTCGCTGGGAAGAACTCTACGACCTGGACATCGATCCCAACGAAACAGTCAACCTCGCTGGCGAGCCACGCTATCAAAATCAACTTCAACGTCTCCGCAACGAATGGGCAACTTGGCGAGAAGCGGTGAAATAGACCTATTCTTCGAGGTTTGACATCGCTCCTAACCAATTTTAACTTGTTCGTTTTCTGGGATGGATCTACTTTTTCCTACCATGGTTCGCGTCCGGCATAAGCCGTTATCCCTACAAATAACCTTTAGCTTCTACCTGATTGCCCTAGGTTTCACCTTGTGCCACACAGTCTACGCGGACGATGCGGCCAGTGAAATAGTCGCGATAACGTACGGATCCAACGCACCGGGAACGGAGCAACCGTTTGTAAACGTTTCAGTCCCAGTAATCAGCAATGACGGCACGGTTGGTTATTTAGGATAATTAAATCATCCACTCTTTATCGATGACGGTGTCTGGGCACATCCCAAAGAAGGTAGCCCGAAGGTCGTTGCGTTGGCCGGCACCGAATCCCCATGGCCATTCTCTGATACTAACTCTAACCCCGTAATTCATGGACAGATTAGATTCTTTTTTCTGGGAGACCATGATATCGTGATCGCAGGAACTCAACGAGGCCTGGTTATAAATGATCTATTTGGTGTTGAATCCAGCTTCTAACGGTCCTCCTGATTCATTATTGCCGAACGGGGGAGGATTTGGTTGGAGTAACCCGATATTCTCCACCTTCGATCCGATTACAATGTTTACACAGCGACCGGATCCGGAATTTAACTTTGATGACCTGATCGCTTATAAAAACTCCGCTATCACTATTATAGCCAAAGGAGGTGCCCCTAGCGGAACCAGTGAGGAAATTCCCTTTTCCAATCTGAACGCCTTCCAGAGCATGGTCACCAATCCAAGGGGAGACATGGTAATCCATGCCTCCTACAATCCCCTGGATCCCAAATGGACTTTTTTTAATGGAACCGGGATATACAGCTATCAAGGTGATGGACTAAAATTGGTATTTGAAAGCGGAACTCCTGTTTCAAACGAACCTTTTCTGGGAGACTTCGCCCTAACCCAAATAGGCAATCTCCCACGCTTGGCGTCAGTAAGCTCAGCGGGAAGAATCGTGTTCAATGCCAATTCAATGCTGACAAATCAGGTGGCAATACTCGAAGCCTCAATCGAAGGCGGTGAGGTACGAGCTGTCATTGTTGGTGGCCGCACATTCACTACCATTGAGGATGAAGAAGTAAGCTTGGAGGGTGTTCTCTCTCGTCCAGTTGTGAATAAATTGGGAGACATCTATTTCAGGGCTAGGGAACCTCAATTTATAGATAGTTTGTGGAGATTTTCCAGTGACAGACTCAAACGCCTGGTGAAGACGGGTGGTGTAGCCCCCGGAACGGATGGGGCGACACTGGCAAGTATAGGGCACTGGGTTGTAAATGCTAAAGGACAAGTGGCGATGCTCGGTACCCTCGAATTGGGCGGTGTTCCACTCGTTACTCCAGACAACAACTTTGGCCTTTGGTTGTTGGATGAGGAAGGCAACTGGGGTCTGATCGCGCGAACCGGATCCGAGCTCATCATCAACGAATCCAACTACGGAACGATCAAGGAATTATCCTTCGAAACCAATGGAAATGAAGGCACCGGAAACGATGAAGGCATCATGAGCGGATTGAGCGATATTGGCGAAGTGGTGTTTCTGGCAGAGCTGACCGGTGGCATTGTGGAAGGCCAAAAAGCTATTGTTCGTTCCAAATTAGTTCGTGCATCTGGAGACGACTACTTTTGGAACGGGGCAGCAGGAAACAATCTGTGGTACGGCAAAAATGGAGATACCAGTAACTGGGAGGACAATCAAGACCTCAACTGGGTAAACCCTCCCGGAGGCCGCGAAACCGAAAACGTAAAGGTGACGTTCGCTGATGTTGTGTTGGAAACCAAGAGTGCTTCTATCGCAAAAATTGAATCCGGGGGGTCACTAACGTTGAAGCAGGACCTGCATTTGAGCGATTATTCAAGCATCGATAGTCTAGATCTCACCAATGGGGCGGAGATAGTACTCCAAAACAATACTTTAACACTCACAGGCCCAAATAACAAATTTAGTGACGGAGTCATCAAACGAATCGCACCACACAATTCACAACTAATATTGGATCCAAATTCGG
This sequence comes from Verrucomicrobiota bacterium, assembly GCA_027622555.1. Classification (NCBI taxonomy): domain Bacteria; kingdom Pseudomonadati; phylum Verrucomicrobiota; species Verrucomicrobiota bacterium. Next base: position 5,533 of record JAQBYJ010000085.1, on the reverse strand, counting down.
TTCTAAAAGTTCAATCGACTGGATCAGAAACAGTAACGATTGAGCCTCTCACAATTAACAAAGGTACGATGAAACTATTCTCAAACCTTCAATTGAAAGCAGGGCTGGAGAATAGACTAACGATTGAGCAATCGGGACCAACACATATCTCAGGAGGTCCGCTGCTATTATCAACAAACTCTGATCTTAAACAAATTAGCGGTGGAAGTTCTGTCGATTCGCTCGACGTTGATGGAGGTAGGGTCTCGTTGGCAGATTCGACATCTCTGAATCTGGAAAATAGTCGTTGGAAACGACCAGATAGCCGCGGCGAGTCAACAGTCTATATTGGCGAAGCTGCGACTCTGCTGCTTGAAGGACGAGCAATTGGCGACGACAGAAATCACAAATTCGGCTCGGGAAAGTTTATAATAGATGGCCCCGGTGAGTTAATGGTGATTCAATCTGAATTGGGCGTACTAAGCGGAGGTGCGCCCGTTCTTGATGCGGCAAATGTTCGCTTCGAGGATTCTACCTTGGGATATGCACTATCTGACGACTTTTTGAATCTGGGAGGAGGCGCTGACAGAAAAGTTCAACTTTCTACTAAATCTCACATGGGCACTCGACCAGCCGTCCTTTTTAGGTCTACCGGAAATTCGAGGACGACCTCAATTCTTCTGGAATCTGTTGTTATCGATAGTTATGCGAACGCTCAATTTGAAGGAAGCATTTTCGTCAATGATAGTGATTTTGTTAATTATAAAGAGGGAAAGTTGTTGTTCAACAACGCTTCGTTTAATCACATTTCGAAGATAGATAGTTCTATCCCTGTCCCCCAAACGACCATTTTAACAGGCAACCTAAATGCAGTTTGGAATTTTGGAGATCTTACCTTCTCAGGTTCGGACAACGAATTGGGAGCCAACGCAGCGTTAATAAACTTTGAAACCGTCTCTGTCGGCCTTGGATCAAAATTATCTTTTCTGAGTAAGCGAAATTTTACAGACGGTGTGTTTGGTGATGGCACTTGGAACGTAGGTGGGAAAGTGGATATCCCAAAAAACATCCAGATTACAGGCATCGCAAAAACCGCCCGATTGAATATTACAGGGTTGGGTGAGTTCGGTGATTTACCAACAAAAATACCGGACGGTTTCGTTCTCAAAGGCATACTTGAACTGAACAACGTTACTAATGCCAGAGTGGGAGGATCTATATTGATAAAGAAAAAAGGGAAATTAATCCTCAACGATTCCAATTTTGTTGTAGACAATTTCTTGATCCTGGATGACGGATCCACTTTCGAGGGGGAAATATTCTTCCAAGGTAATATCTTAAATGGTGGAGAGCTGTTCCCTTATTCATTTTTCGGCTTTCCACCTGCTAATGAAAACCAAATGCAAGTGGATAGCGGGGAATCTGGAGACCTGATCTCAGTAGCTTCTACTGGAACTGCCACCATCACCGGAGATTACGAACAAACCACCACAGGTTCTATTGAAATAGAGTTGGCAGGTTATGAACGGGAAACGGAATTCGACTTTGTAGATGTAACCGGAAATGCGGTACTGGATGGCGCCTTGAAAGTTGTCTTGATCGACGACTTTGTCCCTCAGGCAGGCGATCGCTTTGAGGTCCTAAACGCAGGGACAATCAGTGGGACATTTTCAACAGTCGGCATGGATCCGTTTCGCGAAGATCTCGAATTCAAAATCGAATACTCGGATACCGCAGTCACGGTCGAGGCAGTCTCGAAATTGAAAACCTATGAAACCTGGGTAGCGGACACCTTTTCCGCCGATGACCAGGTAAACGAATCGATTAGTGGTCAGAGCGCAAATCCAGACACAGACACTTGGCTGAACTTACTGGAGTACATCTTTGCAACGGACCCGAACCAAATCACTTACGGTGTGTTACCGATATCCGGGTCGAGCGAAGAGGCCGGAAAGCTGGATGTTTCCTTCCCCTGGGCAAACGGAATCTCGGATGCGACCTTCGAATTGGAGTGTTCCTCCGATATGGAAGATTGGGCAACGACCGATGCCTACACTTCCAGTATTCTCAGCGGCGAAACAGCCGGCCGAATTAACCTCGAACTCGATACCTCCAGCCTACCCTCAGACACCAAGTTCTATCGCCTCCGTTTCATCCTGGAATAGCGCCCAGAAAATTCTGCCAATCAAAAACCTGAGATCTTTGAACCAATAACCGCGAGGCGCTAGACTATCTGGAACTCCAGAAACGTTGCATTTCAAAATATAGGAACGAGGCCGTCCAGGTGATAAGCACCAATCCGGTTAACGATTCAATTCCGGTTAAAAACCTTATTCGGCCAGACGGCTCAACATCCCCAAAACCTAAGGTGGTAAATGTGGTGGATGAGAAATAGAAACAGTCCAATAAGGTTCCATTAAAGTTTCCTATCAAGCTCCCCCAATCATCCTCATGGTGCATGAAATAATAAGCCAGAGCAAATACCCAGATCTCCACTGCGTGTGCAATCAGAGCACCAAAGACTCCCATCACAATCCTGAAGCGATGTTTGATCTTCATTTTTGGCACCAGGAGAGTAATGCGAAATAGGAACTCGTAATGGATAACCACCGCTATCGAGACAACCAGGCTATTTAATAAAAAGACCGCTATCATGTTCTTATCATTTATGGCTACTATCTCAGAATCAATCAGATCTTCCGAGCAGGCAATAACCATTGAAAATTTGAGAAGATGTCCCGTTCTGACAATCGTGGGCAGTTCCACTGCTCGTGATTTCTTGTGCAACTCACCTAAGAGGAGCAAATTGTTCTCTATTTTTTGTATACATCTCGACGGTGTCCGACGTTTACTATGACAATCAGCACTGTCTCATCGAATATCTGATACAAAATGCGATAGTCTCCTTGACGGATCCTATATTTTTCTTCTCCGGAAAGTTTCTTTGAACCAGAGGGTCTTGGCTCTTGTGCCAGGCCGCGTATCCGCTCAATGATTCTTTCCTGATCTTTTCCTTTAATTTTTTGAAGTTCTTTTCCTGCAGACTTTTTGATTTCGATTCTATATTCGTCCATCGTTTTTCAGAGTCTTCAGGAAACTTTCAAAATCCACTGTGGGTTCGGACTCTCGATTCCTGAACGCTTGTAAGTCTTCCAAATCCTCGGCCAGGGCTTGCTTAACTGCGTCATTCACTAAGTCAGATACGGAGGAAGATGCTTCGGCGGCTTTTATTTTAAGTGCACGATGTAAATCTTCCTCAAAATACACGGTTGCTCTTTTCATGTGACAGATAACGGAGTTTTAACGCTAAAACGTCAATAATCCTTTTCGGCCATCGTAAAGGTTTCTCAAGAAGAGGAGCATAGCTTCTCGGAATTGAAACACCTGACTTGTTGAACTTTACTTTTTGTGGTCACAATCATGTCAAAGGTAGTGAAACAAACCATTGAGCAAATGAGTCCCAAAATTGTGGCGTCGTTTTGAGGGTCTTGATTGTGTGAATAAACAAAAATAACCCAAGGGCACAGGGAAACACCCACTTCCCCATCTTGGATTTTCGCTCTAGGATGATAAGGGTGATAAGAATAATATAATCGGGAGCAATTCCCAGGTAGGACCCCAAAGGTCTTTCGATGCCTAAGACATTCACGAAAAACCGTATCATTGTTGGTTCAATCAATGCCATCCCTGCTACGATCATTCCTCTCGCGTGGATTTGCGGCTTCTTCTTAAAATAGATCGCGAAGCCGAATCCAAACGAAAAAATGAAAAGATCTTAAAATGGGATCCACAACCTCCAGCCAAGGTCTTCGGCGTTCGGGTCTGCCCGGTGATGAGCGAGCAGCATTACAGAGATGAACAGAATGGGGACAAGCAGGTAGGAGAACTTTCCAATCTTTTGTGGAGTTTCAGTTTCTTTTGCCGAACGGGAATCGGTTGGGTGATGAGGAATGCCACCCACAGTAGGGCAGTCACTGTATGAAAATGGAAGTAGTGAGAAAAATCAGCCGTCCCATCGAAGAATTTTGAAAAGTAAGTTGGCCAGAATGCCACGAAAACCAGCACCAATAGTCCGGCCGCGTAATACTCAAGGTTCTTTGCAGTGAAATTCTTTATCATTATCTTTGTCCACGCTAAAGAATAGAGGGAAGCCTTCACGGAATTTTATACCTCGACTTGTTGAAGATTGGGGAGTTGGCCTGAGGAATTCATTGGAATCTAAGAATAGAAATCTAAATAAAAATACTAACTAGAAATAAAGTAGTAACAATACAGAATAACCATGAAGCGGATTTCTTTCTTCTCCAATTCTTAGAAATAACAGAATTTGGATGAGGGTTAATTGGAGGGGACGCATAAGAAATACTCAGTGAATACAATACTTTCAGGCTGAGCAAGGTGGAAGTTGTCCTAGATAACAAATCGGGAAAATGACGCAAAATAGTTCGACCGCCCATGTAACAACTGGAGAAGCTCTATCTCAATTAGGAAGTCCGGAAAACTTCCGTCAGCAATGCCCCTTAGCCGTCGATGCGATAAAGATGCGTCGTTGTCCTGAGGAGGATGGAGTTTCCAACCGCGGCAGGTGAAGCGAACATACCGTTGTCCAATTTGTTCTCGCGAACGATGGTGAAAGTGTCGTCATGTTTAAACAATCTGCCTTCCCCAAACTCATTGAATGCATAAATGAGACCGTTGGAATGAATGAGCGACGCGGAATGGTTTCCTCCTAACCCATCTCGCCATATCATTTCGCCGTCCTCAGTATTCAAACAGGTTGCCACTCCTCCGTCGTCCACCATATAAAGTCGCTTGTCCAGGACCAGAAACGAAGCTCGACGTGGAACGTTCTTTTTATACACCCAAGCAATTTTAGAATCAGTCACATCACCTTTCCCATCTGGACGGATCGCAAGAAGATCCGCTTTACCATACCCGGTTGAGACGTAGACCTTCTCACCATCGAAAAAAGGTCTGGCAGCTGCGGAATGACTCGGAAAATCGACATGCCAGATTTCCATACCAGTCATGGGATCATAGGCAAAACAGGATTTCGCTCCTACACTTATCAGCTGATCCTTCCCATCAACAGTAATAATCAATGGCGTATTGAAACCTTTTCGTTCATCCCCTTCTTTCTTCGGAATTCCTTCCAGAAGATCATTGAAATCCGTTGTTCGACCCGTTTTCCAAACTGTTTTGCCGTCCGCTTTATTCAAGGCGGTAACATACTGATGATCGACACCATCCATAGTGAGGATGAGCAGATTCTTATATAGAACCGGCGAAGAGGCTGGCCCACGGAAATGACGACAGTTGACATCGCGGCGCAGCCATTGAATCTCTGCTGTTTTCGGATCTATGCAGGCCGTCCCATAGGTTCCATAATGCAGGTAAACAAATCTTCCATCACTGACTGGTGACGGGGTTGCGTAAGTATTTATTCCAAACCCACCCACGGTATTTTTATTTGGCACGGTGATTGACGAGCATTTGGAATGGGATACCTAGATCATGCTGGGATTTTTCCTGCATGCACGGCCAGGAAGCATCC